>CAYFJS010000007.1:0-29782 GCA_964343495.1 uncultured Acidimicrobium sp.
GTGGGAAGCAATTGAGGTTCAAAGTGAAACCGGAGTCGTAATCGGAGTCGGCAATTGTGCTTCCGCGCTTTGTGACCCGATGGTAGATCCACGTGGTGGGGCATTCGGGCTTGGACTTGGGTTGGTGGATGGTGTGGCCGTGATTCCAGAGTGCGAACAAATTTCTTCGGATCAAATACAGCGCACGATTTCTCTCGCTACTTTTTGTCTTGCACAACTGCCCACCGGGTCTGCGCTTATCCGCGAGGATCGAGGATGGTCAGCCTTTGGCGATGTCACGACCCATGGCGATTTCGAAGTCTCTAACTTTCGATAATCACGACTGAGTTGATGACGAGTGGCTCTATTGGTGGAACTCCATTGGTTGCGGGATCTGGATTACCAGCTGCATTGAGTGCAGGGATAGTCGAGTCGAGTCCTTCGGTTACCTGGCCAAAGAGCGTGTAGTTCGGTGGAAGGCTGGCGCCATCGCTTCCAGTGATGATGAAGAACTGTGACCCGTTCGTGTTTGGGCCTGAGTTCGCCATTGCGATAGACCCGAGTTTGTACGAACCGGCCTTGGGAAGCTCGTCAGCAAACTGGTACCCCGGTCCTCCTGAGCCAGTCGCCGTGGGGTCACCGCACTGCACGACGAAGTTGACGATTGCGCGGTGACAATTCGTGTTATCGAAGTACTTGTATCGGGCAAGCACGACGAAATTGTTTACGGCGAGGGGAGCGATTGTCTGGTCAAGGACGATCGAAAATTCTCCCTTGTTCGTGGTGACGATAGCGGTATAGGTCACTCCGTCTTCGATGCAGACTGGCGGAGCCTTTTCAAATTGGGCGACGCGGTTCGAGCTTCCATCCTTTGCTGGGCAAGGAGTTTCACCACTGATAGTTTCCCCAGCAACAGTGGTCGGAGATGCTGGGATCGTTGTATCGGGTGTAGCTGATTGATTTCCTCCGGAGACGCTGAAAATTCCGGCAATGCCAATAATTACTGCAAGGACGATCGCAATTCGAACTCCAACCTTGCGCTGGCGGCGACGCTGGGATTGACGAGCCAACTGGTCAAGTCGCTGCTTCCGATTTTCCTTCTTGCGTGCTCGCTTGTTTGTGCCCATGAAATATGAAGACTATCCGTCTCGCGGTGCACTACTAGTCTGAAACTCCTGTGGGATTGATCGTTCAAAAATACGGTGGGACCTCAGTGGCCGATCCAGAGCGGATGCGCAACGTCGCTCGCCATATTGCTTCGACTCGTGAGCAAGGTCACAGCGTGATCGCGGTCGTATCTGCCATGGGCAAAGCCACGGACAACTTGGTCGATCTTGCCCGCCAGGTGTCCGGCAATCCACACGGGCGAGAAATGGACATGTTGTTGACCACGGGCGAGCGCATCTCGAGTGCGCTGTTGTGTATGGCACTCCTTGACATGGGATGTGACGCGATGAGCTTCACAGGAAGCCAAGTCGGAATTATTACTGACACCACACACACGAAGGCAAAGATCCTTGAAATCAAGGGTGATCGAGTTCGTGAAGCAGTCGGTCAAGGGAAGGTTGCCGTCGTCGCAGGATTTCAAGGAGTGAGCACCGCTCGGGAAATTACGACACTTGGTCGGGGTGGCAGCGACACCACTGCCGTTGCTCTTGCCGCTGCGCTTGACGCGGACGTCTGTGAGATATATACCGACGTCACGGGTGTGTTCAGCGCAGATCCGCGCCTTGTACCGCAGGCACGCAAGCTGAAGACTCTCAGTTTCGACGAGATGTTGGAGATGGCTGGCGCCGGAAGCAAGGTTCTTGCTCTTCGCTCTGTCGAATTTGCAAGAAATCACAACGTACCGATTCATGTCCGCTCCAGTTTCACCTGGGAAGAGGGGACATGGGTCGTCGATGAGCATGACGAGAGGAATGCACGAACTATGGAAGAACCAATTATTTCGGGAGTCGTTCACGACGTGGGCGAGGCAAAGATGACGCTCTTGGGTGTGCCAGATCGGCCGGGAGTATCCGCGTTGCTCTTTGAGCAACTTGCTCAGGCGAATGTGAACGTGGACATGATCGTCCAGAACACGTCAATCGACGGGACGACTGACATTTCATTCACACTTCCAATTGGCGACATCCAGACGGCAGAACCAATTCTCCTCAAGGTCAGTTCCACGGTCGGCGCGAAGGGAATTAACCAGGATTCAAACATCGTGAAATTGTCACTCGTCGGAGCGGGTATGAAGTCAAGTCCGGGAATAGCGGCGAAAATGTTCAGAGTTCTTGCCGACAACGACGTCAATATCGAGATGATCTCAACGAGCACCATCCGTATTTCGGTTGTCGTCGAGAAATCGAAGCTGAATACAGCTGTCAAGGCACTCCATTCGGCGTTTGACCTAGACAGTGGAGTGGACTACTCGGCTCCATTGCCAGAGCGCAAGTAATTCGATTCGCTCCATGGCACGACACCCCTCGAAGGCTTGGCGCACACAGTTCACACCCTGGCGCGCGGCCGGCACAAAGACCGAGGGTGGCGGCACTGTTGATGACGTCGTCCGCGAGACCGGATGGGTTTTCAATAACGAAACGGGGACGAGTCTGACCCTTGCCGACTTCGTGCGAACCGGTGATGTAGAGGTGCGACGATTCATGAAACATTTCGGGTTGTCGACGGAACGACTTGCGGAATCGACCTTGCTCGAGATCGGAAGCGGAATTGGCAGGATGACCGCTGCTTTTACCAATATCTGTGCGCGAGTCGTCGCAACCGACGTCGATGCCGCCTTCCTGGAGCGCTGCCATCAGACGGTTTCACTCCACGGCCGAGTGCAGCGACTGGCGACGGTCCATGTAGCGGATGGTCGAAACCTTGGAGTCGCTACGGACAGCGTTGACCTCGTCTTTTCTTACATTGTTTTGCAACACTGCCAGCACGATGATGCGCTCGCGCTCACCTCAGAGGCGATTCGTGTGACGAGAAATGGCGGATTGCTCATGCTCAACTTCCGGACGTGGGTCCTTTCTGACGTTGCTCTCGTTCCACTCGGAGCACTTGTTCGGACGATGTGGCGACTGCCGGTCGTCGGGAAGCCCCTTTCCACGAAGCGTTGGGCCACCAGGTTTGGGTGGCAAGCCAATCGATTGTCTCCCGATGATGTCCTCGAATACCTGGAGCATTGCGGGGACTTGGAGAAACTCACTGCGATACGTGTACTTCATTCACATCGACGCCAGCGTTCGGTTCGGCGGCCTGGGGTCGATGTCGGGATCCTCAAGAGGACGAATCGAAGCCACTGGTGGCTGATAGCAGAGGTATCGAAATGACCCCGGTTCGGAGACTTTCGGTTGCCAACATCGAGCGTGCTGCCTCCATCATTGACCCGGTCTTTCTCCACACCCCACAATTCAAGAACGAGCCGTTGGGTGATGCGATTGGTTGCGATCTCGTGTTGAAGGTCGAGACGATGAATCCGATTCGAAGCTTCAAGGGTCGAGGCGCTGACTTCTTCTTTAGGGAAAACCGAGAACTAGTCACAACACGCCAGGTGGTCTGTGCGACGGCTGGGAATTTTGGTCAAGCTATTGCGTATGCGGCATCTCGCAGTGGAGTGACGCCGATTGTCTTCTGCGCGGCCAATGCCAACCCACTCAAGGTCGCACGGATGAAGCAGCTAGGAGCGGACGTTCGTCAGGTCGGGGAGAATTTCGATGCCGCCAAGATCGCGGCGAAGGAATTCTGTACTCGTTCCGATGCGTATTTCGTCGAGGATGGGCGTGACGTTGCTATTTCCGAGGGTGCTGGATCGATCGCGGTAGAACTCGTCGCAACAGATGCGTTCGATTCGATCCTCGTCCCGCTTGGCAACGGCGCGCTGATCAGCGGTGTCGGAACGTGGGTGAAGCACGTCCAACCATCCGCGCGGATTGTTGGCGTCGTGAGCGAGGGCGCGGACTCGATGGAAGCCTCGTGGCGATCGAATACCGTCATCGAGCGACCTTCGGTGAACACCGTTGCGGACGGGATCGCGGTGCGGACCCCCGTTCCAGAGGCGCTTCAGGACATGCGAGGGGTGGTGGATGACGTGGTCCGTGTCACCGAAGGTTCAATTGTTCAAGCAATGAGGACCTTGTTTTCCACGTCGGGAATTGTCGGCGAACCGGCAGGCGTAGTTGGCCTCGCTGCGTTGATGGAGCATGCTTCCTTGCGACATGGTCGGCTGGCAACGATCATTTGCGGTAGCAATCTCACCGAGGAGCAAGTTCAAAAGTGGTTGTTCGCGTAAGCCTTTAATCGCCCGGGCGATAAACAGCGCAACGACTATCCTAAATGCGATGCACGTAGGAGTTGTCGGCGCAACAGGCATGGTTGGCACGGTGATGCGTCAGTTGTTGGCCGAGCGCCAATATCCGGTGTCGACGTTGCGACTTTTTGCATCCGCTCGTTCCGCGGGATCGACTGTCGAGTGGAATGGAAGGACCGTCACAATTGAAGATGCGGCGGAAGCAAATCCAGCCGGTCTTGACGTTGTGCTCTTTTCCGCAGGTGCTTCGACGTCGCGGGCCCTCGCGGAGAAGTATGCGGATGCCGGCGCGATGGTGATCGACAACTCCTCTGCATGGCGCATGAATCCGGAGGTGCCACTGATTGTTGCCGAGGTGAATCCAGAGGACGTCTCGCTAGCAAAGAAGAGAATCATCGCAAATCCGAATTGCACGACGATGGCTGCGATGCCTGTGCTGAAGCCGTTACACGAGGAAGCGGGGCTCGTGCGGCTCGTCGCAAGCACCTACCAAGCAGTGAGCGGAGGTGGGGTGGCCGGAGTTTCGGAGCTCGACACGCAGGCCAAAGCGACTACAGAAATTGCGAGTGCATTGACGTACGACGGTCAGGCAGTTTCGTTTCCGCAACCCACGAAGTTCGCACGCACGATTGCATTCAATGTCTTGCCACTGGCGGGGACGTTGGTGGACGATGGATCGTTGGAAACCGATGAGGAGCAGAAGCTGCGCAACGAGAGTCGCAAGATTCTGCACATTCCGAATTTGAAGGTGTCCGGGACCTGCGTTCGTGTTCCTGTCTTCACCGGACACTCACTCAGCATTAATGCTGAGTTTTCGTCGCCGATCACGCCGCAACGCGCATACGAAATACTCGCAAATGCACCTGGAGTGAAGGTGGACGAGATTCCGACCCCACTACTCGCAGCTGGAAACGATCCGAGCTACGTAGGTCGAATCCGTCAAGACCAGTCTGTTGACGGAAATCGAGGACTCGCACTCTTCATTTCGAACGACAACTTGCGCAAGGGGGCGGCTTTGAATGCGCTCCAAATCGCTGAGCTTCTCGTCAAATAGTCGAACTAGTTAAATCCACGCATCGTGAGGTTCGGCCGCTGTAGCCAGTTGTCCCTCGGGTATTTCGCGGATCCATCGATGGCGTGAATCGTGTAGGCGTGGCGGGGTTTGTCGCTCGTATTCGGTCCGGAAAGGTGTGGCAACGTTCCGTGGAGCAACACGAGAGTGCCTCGTGGAGCTTCGAGGGGCACGAGTCCTTCTGTTGGATATGGGGTCGGGTCAAAGATGTCGGTTACCGTCGCGGTTCGAGACTCATTGAGGCGAGAGCGCGACTTGACCGGGATCCGGTGACCTCCTGGTAAAGCCCACATGCAACCGTTCTCCGTCGTTGCATCGTCGATCGCGAACCAAAATCCAATGACGGTCTGCGGCTCGGTCCACAAGAAAGTGTGGTCTGTATGGCAGTTCACCTCGCCACCGATTCGTGGTTGTTTGAAGATGTACATCGATTGCAGCAATTTGGGATCGGTCAGCCCAACCTGCCGGGCAACGGCTGCCAACTTTGGGGTTCTGCTGAAGTCCTCGAACACAGGATCGAGGTCGTGCATTGCATGCCCAAGCTTGTTCAAGCTGAGATGCGCATCGGCTTTCAGAACACCACGAGCATCGAACGCATCTTTTTCGAAGAAACACCTGATCTTGTCGCCACTTTCCAAGAAGTACTTGTCGGCTGCGTGTCGTGCTTCAGAGTCGGCGGTGAAGATGGTGGCTTCGGCTGGGCTCGGCACATAGCGCTCGGCGAGTTCCATTGCGCGAACTCGGAGACGCAGACACGAGTCGACCGATGCAAAGTTCTCGAGCACCAAGTACCCCTGCTCGTGGAATCGTTCCACCTCCGCTGGGCTCAGGACGTCGGTAGCGGTAGCCATGTTCAGTTCTCGAAAACCGAATGCTCGGGGAATGCGACCGGAAGCATTTCGCTCATCAGCCGCGGCTCACCGTTCACCTCGAGGAGGAGATTCGGGCCGCCATGCTCCCACAGCAATTGTCTGCACCGACCGCATGGCGTCACTGCATTGTCGTTACCGAAACAGACCACGGCGATCAGTCGCCCACCACCACCCATGTGGAGTGCACCGATCATCGCGCATTCAGCACACAGGGTCATCCCATATGAGGCATTTTCGACATTGCAACCTGCCACTATGCGACCGTCGTCAACGAGAGCTGCAGCGCCCACACGAAATTGCGAATACGGTGCGTACGCGTGTTGTTGGGCGTCGCGAGCTGCCTTGCGGAGCGTCTCCCAGTCAATTGACGGCTTGACCATGCGTCTCACATTATCCCTCACGCTTGGGGAGCTTGAATCGAAAGTGGAACTCAAGCATTTACTGTCGGTAGCGTTGGGTTCATGATCGCTACTGATATTCGAGTTCTCGCCGACTATGCACCACGACGCTCGTCACGCACGACCGCACTGACCCAGGATGCACTTCTTGTCGTCGGTTTTGCGCTGCTCACCGCACTTGCTGCACAAATCGAAATACCACTCGGTTTCACGCCTGTCCCGCTCACCGGCCAGACGTTCGCCGTTTTGCTTTCCGGCGCCGTTCTCGGTGCACGTCGTGGCGCACTGAGCCAAGGTGCGTATTGGGTGATGGGTCTCATCGGTCTGCCGTTCTATTCCGGTGGCAGTGGCGGATGGGAGAAAGGGACCGGAGCGACGATGGGTTACCTCATCGGATTCGTCCTTGCTGCTGGCGCAATCGGATATCTCGCCGAGCGCAAGCACGATCGCTCGTTTGCTTCGTCGTTGCCCGCAATGTTGCTGGGCTCGACGATCATTTATGCCTGTGGGGCCACGTGGCTCGCATATCACCTTGGAATTCCCGTAGCCAACGGAGAGCAGAACGCGATCAGTCTTGGAGTTGCGCCGTTTCTCGTCGGCGATGTTCTCAAGGCACTCGTCGCCGCAGGTTGTACAAGCTCGGTGTGGGCGGCACTGGGTGGCCGTCGCGCCTAGCGCGATCGTTCGAGTTCGTACAACACGACAGCGCCATCACGCTTCACCCAGAGCCCCGCACCTGCTTGATCGAAGTGCACCGCGAGGTGCTTTCGGTACCAAGCACCACTTCTCGAGTGAACGTCCAAGTCGGTTGACGTCGCATCAACCGAATGACGGAGATCATCGGTCGTCGGCACTTCGAGATAGAGCACGTGTCGGGTTGCAGCCGCAAGGTTGGAAATCGCCCGTTCAGCCTGTGAAGCAGTGAGGTACTGAAGGACGCCGTGGCAGACGACGAGATCGAACGGAATGCGTGGACGCCATTCGGAAATGTCTCTCTGTTCATGACCGAATTTCCCGCATGCATGTTCACTGATGTCAACTGAGAGACGCTTTATGCGTGGATGAGTCTTCGCATACCAATCGCGCCAGTACCCGAGCCCTGCTCCCACGTCGAGCATGGACTTCACCGGGACATCCCACCATGAACACATCGCATGTACCGCGGCGGCAAGTTCCTCGACCTTCTTTCGACTGTGCACGGGTGTAGAGGAGTAGAACCTGCGATAGTACGACGCATCGAATCTCTGTCGGGGCATCCATCTTGTGTAGCAGGTCGGCTTTGTCGGATTACGATCAATGAATATCCATCCCGATCCCATGAGGAGCAGCTACATGTCGGTGTACGAGTCAGAAATCGGAGCGCTTACCGGTTCGGGACGTCCTCTGTCAGACGCAAAGGGCAGGGTGTCGTTAGTCGTCAACGTCGCATCAAAGTGTGGTCTCACCCCGCAATATTCCGCTTTGCAGAAACTTCAAGATCGATTCGGCGCGCAGGGCTTCAGCGTCATCGGTGTGCCGTGTAACCAGTTCCTTGGTCAGGAACCAGGTTCTCCAGAAGAAATCCAGGAATTCTGTTCGACAACTTTCAACGTGTCATTTCCCTTGACTGAGAAGGTGGATGTCAACGGCGACAACGCGCATCCTCTCTATTCGTCCTTGAGGTCGGTGAGTGACGGCGAGGGTTATTCCGGCGACATTCGTTGGAACTTCGAGAAGTTCGTGATTGGAAGGGACGGTTCCATCGTCGCGAGGTTCCATCCCAAGACACAGCCCGACTCGCCTGAGGTAATCGACGCGATCACGACTGCGCTCGGCGTTAGCTGACGCTCATGGCCGAGAACACATTCACCGTCGCCGCGATTCAAATGTCGATGGCGCGCGACGTCGCGACGAATATCGCCACCGCAGAACGTCTCGTGCGAGATGCGGCGGCGCGTGGAGCGCAAATCATTCTTATCCCTGAACTCTTCGAGGGTCACTACTTTTGCAAGGACCAGAAGGCGTCCGAGCATGCACGCGCGCTCCCAATTGATGGGCATCCGACCGTGCGTCACTTTCAAGATGTCGCGCGAGAGCTCGGCGTCGTGCTGCCGATCAGTGTCTTCGAACGCGCAAACAACGCATTATTCAACACCGTTGCGATGCTCGACGCCGACGGCTCGATGATGGGCATCTATCGAAAGAGCCACATTCCTGACGGTCCGGGGTACACGGAGAAGTTCTACTTCAGTCCCGGAGATACCGGTTTCAAAGTCTGGGAGACCGCCTACGGCAAGGTTGGCGTCGGTATTTGTTGGGACCAGTGGTTTCCAGAAGCTGCGCGCTCGATGGCCCTGATGGGCGCAGAAGTGTTGCTCTATCCGACGGCGATCGGAAGTGAACCGCCGAATCCGTCGTGGGACTCATCCGGTCATTGGCAGCGTGTGATGCAGGGGCATGCGGGAGCCAACATCACGCCGATTGTTGCGGCGAACCGAACTGGACATGAAGTCGGGGATCCAAACGAGATCACGTTCTATGGTTGCTCGTTCATCGCGGACGGCACCGGGGCGAAGGTTGCAGAGGCTGGGCGAACGGAAGAGACGGTCCTCGTCGCCACGTTTGACAGACTCGCGTTGCAGGAGATGCGAACCGTGTGGGGACTCTTCCGCGACCGTCGACCAGAGTTGTACCTGCCGATCATCACCATGGATGGTTTCAGCGAATGAAGATGCCTGGCGAGTTTGCTCGCCATGAGCGAACGGTGATCTGCTGGCCAACGAGACTCTCCGTGTATGGGGAACACATTTCGGAAGCGCGGTCTGCACACGCTGCGCTCGCTCGGACGATTTCAGGTTTCGAGTCAGTGACGATGATCGCCAATCCCGGCGATGGGGACGACGCCAGGACACGGTGCGGGTCAACAGTCGACGTTGTAGAAATCCCGATTGACGACTCGTGGTTCAGGGATACCGGTCCGATCTACCTCATTGGCGAGGGCCGTCGAGTTGCAACCGATTGGACCTTCAATGGCTGGGGAGGGAAGTTCTCGCCGATTGACGCCGATGAGAAGGTGGCTCGTCGCTGGGCAGATTCCGCCGGGCATGAGGTGCGGTCAGTGGACATGGTGCTCGAGGGTGGATCCATCACCTCTGATGGTTCGCGCTTTCTTGCGACAACCGAGCAATGTCTGCTGAATCCCAATCGCAACCCGGCTCTTTCGAAGGCGGAGATCGAAGCACGACTTATGTCGGAGCTCGGCTTATCGGAGGTCATCTGGTTGCCACACGGTCTCTCCCTCGATGACGACACGGATGGCCATGTCGACAACGTGGCGATCTTCATCGCGCCTGGTGTCATGGTGATGCAAGGGTGCGCGGATCGTTCACAAGTCGACCATGAACGTCTGAAGGAGAATCGTCGCGTGGCGGAGCGTTTTGACATCACGATCCGAGAGGTTCCTGTGCTTCCGACGACCACGTACCACGGTGAGAAGGTCCAGGTGCCGTATTTGAATTTTTATCTCGTCAACGGAGGGGCGATCGTCCCCGTGTGCGGCCACCCCGACGACGATGAGATGCTCGCGCTGCTCGCCGACTTCATGCCGGATCGGGAGGTCGTTGGCCTCGACATCGGGGGAATCCTGGCCTACGGCGGTGGTGGAATCCACTGCGTGACGCAGCAGGTTCCAGCTATTTGATAGAGCTCAGACCGGAGCATCCATCGTTCTCAGGGGAGCCTGGGGTGCAGGAAGGTTCGCCCAGAGGTCGGACAAAAGTTCGTCGCGCAGCGAACGTGCAGAAGGATCGTCCCACCTGTTGACGTGCTGGAGTGGATCCGTGGAGAGATCGTAGAGCTCGCCCTCTCCGAGAGTATTCATCGTGCCGTTGAGGGCAGCGGTGCACGTCCATCCATCGCGGTGGATCGAGCGAAGATGCACGATCTTGCCAAACAGGACACTGTCCCATTCGGTGAGGACTCTCTCGTGGCCAAGCGCGTCAGCATCCCGATCGTCGGTAGGGAGCCGTGGTGCCTCGACATAGGTCGGTTGGTCAAGCCCGGCGATGTGTGCAAACGTCGAGGCAAGCGAGACCAACCCAACGGGTCGTGTGACCCGCGACGGCGCAATTCCGAGCCGAGGTGCTGGTCGCCAGATGAGCGGCAAGCGCATGAGCGAGTCGACGTGGTACGGACCCTTGAAGAGCAATCCGAAGTCACCTTGGAATTCGCCGTGATCGGTCGTATACACGACATCGAGATCTTGCGACCATCCTCGTGATTCGATCGTCGAGAGAACCCGTCCGATCGCTTCGTCGATGAGTTCATTTTCAACATGGGTGAACGCATTGACCTCGCGGACCTGGTCGGAAGTGAGCGTTGCGGGGATCCACTTGGCGGGAGCTTCATAATTGGAGACGAAGGTTCCGTCATACCAACCTCGCCAATGTCGCAATTTGTTGTCGATGACGCGTTCTCGTTCTTGCGCATCAGCGATATAGCCGGCAGGAAGGTCGACATCCTGCCAGCGCACGCGATGCAGTTCACTTGCTGGCGGGTCCCATGGGTGGTGTGGGTCTGGAAAACTCATCCAGCAGAACCAGTCACGATCGGCGGGGAGCGATTCGAGCCACGCAATCGTGCGCTCGGCTACCCAATCGGTGTGGTACCACTCTCGCGGAATCGGATTCACTTTGACTTGTGGTGCGCTGGTATCACCGCCGCCTTCTGCATTCACCTGGAGTTCGCGGTCGAGCACGTTGTAATAACCGCCGACTTCGGTCGGATGGTTCTCGCGGAGCCATTGTGAATAGTGGAGTGGTCCCGCTGCTCCGTGGGTCGCGAGTTCGAGATGGTCGAAGCCTCGATGTGGATCGTGATCCGGTTCGCTGGTCATTCGTTGCGCACCAAGGCGATTTTCCGTGAAACGGAGGAACGGATCCAGCAACGGCTCGAAGTGTGCCTTGCCGATGAGCGCAGTGGAATATCCGGCGTCGTGCAAGGTTCGTGCGATGCTTGGCGCAGATTCGGGAAGTGGGACACCGTTCATCCATACACCGTGCGTACTCACGTGTTGCCCGGTGAGCATGGTGCTCCGTGACGGCATGCATACGACGTTTTGTGGATGGGCTCGGTCGAACACGATGCCACTTGCCGCAAGGGAATCGATGTTCGGTGTCCGTGCATAGATCCCGCCGTTACATCCGAGAGCGTCGAACCGCTGTTGGTCCGTCGTGATGAAGAGGATCTTGCGGCTCATTTCGCACGACCTTCAAATCGTGTCTTGAGTGCCTCAAGACCTACACCGGCTGCACCTCCAATGGGGAGGGCAAGCACTTCTGGCTCCATGTCCGTCGAATACACGACGAGGCAACGATGGTTTCCATCGGGAATGACGTCAACGGTGCCGAGGTGGCTGGTGATGATCGGATTGTTCACGATCCGGTATTGGAACCGGCGCAGATCGTGGTCGAGTGTCACGATGTCCTCTTCAAAGGTGATCCCCGAGGCGAGGGTTATCCAACGCTTGGTTCCCTCCATCCTGGTCGACGTCGTCGGGAACCATTCGTGCAAGCGTTCGGGAGCTCCGACGAGGCTCCACACGGTGTCAGCATCTGCGTCGATGAAGCAATGGCGTCGAACGGTGCCCACGAATTCAACCTAGTCGGGGAGCCGCCAGTCGATTGCAGCGAGACGATGTCGTTGGAGATGCTCATTGAGTAGCGAGAAAACACGTGAGCCAAAGAACCCTCGATGGGCGGAGAGTGGAGATGGATGTGACGACTCGATCACCGTGTGCCAGTCGCCAATCAATGCTCGTTTTGAGCGTGCAGATGTACCCCACAGAACAAACGCGAGTGGATTGTCGCGTTGTCCGAGGTGGCGGAGGACTGAATCGGTGAACGTTTCCCAGCCGCGGCCGTGGTGCGAGCCTGCTTGACCCGAACGAACGGTGAGCGTTGAGTTGAGGAGGAGCACCCCCTGCCTCGCCCACGATTCCAAATTGCCGTGGCGTGGTCGCGCGATTCCGAGATCGTCGTGTAGTTCAGTGAAGACATTTCGTAGCGAGGGCGGGATCGGGACTCCGCGAGGGACGGAGAAGCTGAGGCCGTGCGCCTGACCGGGACCGTGGTACGGATCTTGGCCAACAACTACCACGCGGACGTCCTCGGGTGCGGTCAAGTTGAGTGCGCCAAAGACTTGTTCATCTGGCGGAAAGACCTCGTGGTTTTTCCTCTCAGTGGCGACGAACTCTTGCAGTTGGCGCCAGTACGGCTCGAGGAGCTCATCGCCGATCACGCTGCGCCACCGTTCGTCGATCATCGGCCCCCAACTTTCCGATAGATCCACTCCATCGGACCGTGCGTCCGATATTGAAGAATGACCCATGCCACGATGAGCCCACCCAGATAGACGGCGAGTGAAAGCACAAGGGCAGTGTCGAGTCCCGTCGGGTGGATGAGCTTGAGGGTGTCGACGACCAAACGGAAGATCAGGATGTGTGCGAGATACAGCGAAAGCGACATTCTCCCCACACGCTCTAGTGCGGTGAGCAATATTGACGAACGAATTCGACCGACGAGGTGCTCGACCGACCAGACGGCGAGGATTGCCACGCCGAGGGTGCTCACGACATACAGCGCGCCTCGATCGAATGGCTGGAGTGAGACAGCCGAAGCACGCATCGCAGCCGATCGATCAACGATCAGTGCAGGTCGAACGAGGTCACGAATCACGGAACTCCCTGCGACGGCCCCGATGGCGAGAATGGCGAGTCGACCGGAAATGAGAGATTGCCCTGCAGCGGCTCGGGCGACGATCATCCCTGCGATGAAGAAGGCAATCCACGGCAGGACCGGATGGGTGTAGCCGACCAGCAGTCGGATCACGACGTTTCGTGGGGAATCAGGTGATTCCGGGTCGAGCCATGCGGTGTAGTTGTCCGCAAATCGTTCTGAAACGCGCCAAAGATTGAGGGCTGCTGCGGCAACTACCGAAGCGATCGCGAGAAAGGTCAGTGATCGGGTTGATCGCGAGACGAGGAAGCTCGCCATAACGAAGTAGGCGCCGTAGTAGAACAAGATCGTTCCAGGCCACAACCATTCAAGTCCATACCCGACGACGAACAGGAATGTGCCGCGACGAAGCAACGTGAGTCTGAGTCGATGCATTCCAGGTCGGTCATTGAAGTTGACCTTCGATGCCATGAGCGTCACGCCGATGCCGGCCACGAACACGAACGTCGCTGCGAAGCGAGTGGTCAGTACTCCGGATATTGGGTTAAAGAGTCGATCGAAGAACGAGGGAGAAAGTGGTGCAAACGCGGATTGCTCGTTCAAGACGGCGTGATAATTGAGTGCAATGACACCGAACAGAGAAATTCCTCGAACGACGTCGAGGGAGCGAAGGCGCTCGGTTGGGGCTAGATCCACGTGACGGTGTCGACGAGTGCCCGAGTCATCGACTGCTGGACGTCGATCCACTCACCGACCTGCGGCACCACAGATCCTGTTGGCACGAAAATCATCGACGTATGCATGTGAGGAGACTCGAGGAGGTGCAGTCGGCTGCGTTGGAAATGAAACGGTGACAACCCGTCAGGGCGCTCGAAGATGCCATGTGCCGTTCCGCAACCAATGAGGACTATCGATCCTTCGTCTGGTACCGCGACCTGACGATATCCAGCAAGACCTCCGCGAGTCGAATGAACGTCGATCACGTTCGCTTCCAGCTTGAGCATTGATTTGTCGCCGAGCCATAGAGTCGTGCCGCTGCGCGCTCGGAAAGTGTGTCGGGGAAACCGATTGCGCAACTCGTCGAGTTGGTGCTGGTCCACGTGGCTCACGTATATCGGCAAATCGTCGTCTAAGTCGTTGGCCCAACTTGCGATCTCGCTGACGTGGTCGGTTGAAGTGCTCGTGAGCGGTGGATGGATCGACCACCCGTGGATTGACATCCCAGATTCCTTCACGGATGCAACGAGCCCTTCCAACTCTGAGGGAGCGACCCCGTATCGCTGCATCCGCGAGCGCAATTTGAGGAGTACCCGGCCTGTGTGTCCGAACGTCCGCAGAGTGTTCACATGGTGTGGAGATCCGACGGTGAAGATGGCGTCGTTTCGAAGCGGGACCGTGCATGCGTCGTCGACTGGTGTGAGAACGATTGGTGTCCTGTGCTGGGGCACGTCGGCGAGCTCGTAGGCAGTTCCAACGGCGATCTCCTCAGCAAGGTCGGCGGCGACTTTCATGAGGGTCGAACGCCCAAACCCGTACCCGTTTCCCTTGACGACCGGTATCACTGGCGCGAGCGCGGACGCGACTTCCTGAACGTGGGCGTTCCAGGCCGATTGGTGGACCACCAGCCGTAAAGTCATCGCCCGCAACGGTATCGGGCTGAAAAGAGCGGGTCCTAAATACGACTTGTTAGGTCAACAATTGGCTCCTAGGCTGAGGGCATGTCTGGACTCTTCAGTTTCCCAAACCCCGTCAATGAAACGAGCGCCCGGATCGTGGCGAGCGGGGCCGTCGCACTCGGTCTGGCCTTTGCGACGACAGGCAATGGGTGGATTCTTGCGGCACTGACGTACGGATTTGTTGCCCGGGTATTGACGGGTCCGACGCTGAGCCCACTCGGTCGCCTCGCGACGCAGGTGATCACTCCGCGACTTGATCTCGACCACAAATTCGTTCCCGGACCACCCAAGCGTTTTGCGCAGGGCGTCGGAGCGGCCATGTCGATCGTTGCGAGCGTGCTCTACATGCAAGACGCAGTGGTCGCTGCAAGAGTGGTCATCGCTGGACTGGTGTGTGCGGCATTCCTCGAGGCCGCCTTTGCTTTTTGCCTCGGTTGCAAGATGTTCTCGATTTTGATGCGCCTCGGGGTGATCCCTGCTTCGGTGTGCGAGGAGTGCAGTGACATCAGCTCACGTTTGCGCGCCATGAACGTAGATCAGGTACAACCGGCCTGAGAGTTCGGTAGCGAACGCACGACGCAACCACACCTAGGCCGTACGCAGCGTCATCAAGAATTCTCAACGCGACGAATGACATCGGATCGAGTCGTCTTGGTCCACGAAGGTAGTTCACCATTGCGGGAACGGTGAGGGCGGCAACCGCAAGCCCGCTGAGGTAGCCGCCAGTGAACGCGCAAACGAAGGTCACGAGGATCCACTCTCGTCTCAACATTCGTGTTATTGAGGCAAGCGCAGACCAGTGCCCGCGAACGACCAGGCGAAGTGCTTCACGAACTCCATGATCGAGATGACGCAGCCTGCGGGCCAAACCGATGAATGTATACGCGGCGATCGTCGCACTGATGAGTGGAAGTCCCGCAAAGAAGGACAGCCACAGGACAACGGAGTGCCAGCTCGTCTTCAGCGGTCGGATGCTTGATGGATGTCGGTCGGAAAGTGGACCGGCCGACGTTCCATACGAGAAGCGTTGCTTGAGAAGCGCTCGTAATGTCGGCCGGGGGTCGTGGTACACCACTGCCCTCGGTTCATACCTCGCCGACGCTCCCGAGCGAACGAGCCTCCAGACGAAGTCGACGTCCTCGCCGACTCGCATGCTCTCATCGAAGCCGTCGAGCGATTTGGCAACGTCGGTTCGCACGACCCACATCGCGGATGGAACGTAAGAAATACGTGAGCCAGGTGCGACACGACCTGGTTCTTTCCCGAGATCAAGCGGTGAGGACTTCTCTTCGTATCGTGTGAGTCGGGTTCGTGAAGGTCGGCTGGCTACTCGTGGTGCGGCAAGACCGACGCCGTCCATGGAACACGTCGAGACGAGAAGCGGCAATGCCTCACTGCAGCCACTGACGTCGGAGTCGACGAATGCGACGAAGGGGGTAACTACTGCCTTGAGCCCGACATTGCGGGCCCCGCCGGGTCCGCGATTTTCGTCCAGCTTGATGAGATTGGCGGAGGATGAGACGAGAATTTCTGTAGGCGATGCATCATCAACGACGATCACCTGGCACGAGACGCAAAGTTCGTCGACGAGATGACGGAGTCGGGTGTGCTCTGAGTCGCTCTTCACGAAGGCCGGGATCACGACGGTGAGGATTGGATCGAGCGGTTCATCGAACGGACGTGCAAGGGGGTGAATCGCTCCAGCCGCCTCGAGTCGACTGGTGAGTGGACCATGGAAATCAGGTAGCTGAATTCCGGTTTCGATGGCGCGGACAATCTCTCGTCCGGTTTCGCTGAGTGAGAAAACAGCGATTGGAGACCCGGCAACGAGTGTGGTGCCATCGAAATACCGATGCCACGAAGAATCGCAGACGAATTCGGAGTGTGAAGTCATCCGTGGAGGTTCGCGATGTGGTCTGTGAGCTGTTGAACGAGTTGATCCATCAGCGCCGATCCAGCCCGCGCCGTTGCGGTTCGCGGGTCGCCGAGGACTCCGTTTGGCGAGACTGCGCGAAGCCCGTTCGAACGGAGCGCACCGGCGATTTCACCAAGTGGACGCGTGTTTCCGACCTCGGCGAGCTCCATGTTCACAAGATGTTCCGCGAGGTGCAACATGATCGATGTTTCGACGTTTCCTGCGTGTGCATCTCCGTCGGCAACTCGTGGCCACCATTCAGTCACGTTTCGCGCTTCCGCTCGGAGCGTTTCCACTGCATCCTGAACCGCAGCTACGTTGCCACCATGGCCGTTCACGAGCACGACACTCGATGCCCAGTCAGCCGAACGAACGAGCTCGACGACCATCGAAGAGGTCACGGGACTGCCAACTGAGAGGGTGCCAGGAAACCCGGCGTGCTCACCACTTGACGTCACCGTGAGGGTTGGGCCGATCACGACGCGGACGTTGGCGGTCGCAATCGCATCACACAACGCCTCGGCGACGATTGAGTCAGTGCCGATGGGCAGGTGTGGGCCGTGTTGCTCGCAGGAACCGATCGGGACGACGAGGATCGGCTTGTCTACAGACGCCACGTCTCTCGAAGTCATCTCACGAAGACGACGGCTGCGACGTTTCACGACGCGCGTTGACGAAGTCGCTTCAACACTGCACGAATGATTTCAATGAGCATCGTCACGGACACCGCCGCAACGAAGGCGACGACGAAGGCACGGGTGTGGTTCTCCTCGAACGTCTTCCCACCAATGAACCCGAGAAGAGAGGCATAGAGCGCCCAGATCCCCGCCGCAACGGATATCCAGGTGACATACCACCGTCGGTCTTGTCGAGTGATCCCACAGGACAATGTGAGGAGCGTGCGTCCACCGGGAATGAAGCGTGCGGTGATCAGCAGGAGACCGCCCCGTTCGTGGATTTGCCCGATCACGGCCTCAAGCCTGCGCCTGCCCTTCTCCGTGCGTTCGTACCTGCGGGTGATTGCTCCACTCGCACGACGACCGATGAGGTAACTCAGATTGTCTCCGGTGAAGGCTCCGAGTCCGGCAGCAAGCACGACGAGCGTGATCGAGAGGTCGCCGAGTCCGGCAGAAACTCCACCGACAATGACGAGAGTCTCGCTCGGAACTACTGGAAAGACGGAATCAAGCACTGCGACGACATAGATGATCACATAAAACCACGGTGAAGAGGAGAAATCCTTGAGCGATTCGAAGAAGTTGGTGACGAACGCAGCCATTGGCGCCCTTTGGCCCTAGGCCGCGTTTTCCTCGTGCGACCAGAGCCGCTTGATGTTCGCCGTATGTCGAATGATGATCAACACGACGAGACCAAGTGCGTCGAGAAGCTCCCATCGATTGTCACGGAAGAACACGATGTACAAGGGAACACAGACCGTGATTACCAGTGATGCGACCGACGACTTCCCGGTCACCTTCCTGATCACGAACCATGAGCTGCACAACACGAGACTCATGAGTGGATAGAGAACGAACATCGAGCCGCCACCTGCTGCTACACCCTTGCCACCAACGAATCTTCGGGTGATCGGGAACGTGTGTCCGATCACCGCCGCATATCCGCAGAGGTATCCGAGCTGTGTCACGCGATCCCCGGAGACGATCGCCGCCGTCCCGACCGCAAGTGCACCCTTGCCGATGTCGAGGATCATCACGACTGCGCCATAGCGCCAGCCAAGCAGGCGCACGACATTCGAGGTACCTGGATTGCCAGAACCTTCGGCGGTTACGTCGATCCCACCCCGTTTGGCGACGAGCAGGGCACTTGGAAACGTGCCGACAAAGTAGGAAAAGACAAGGAGCGCGATGACTCCACCTGTCGAGACTCCGTTCATGTGTGGATTGCTCCTTGCTGGTGTGCGACGAGTTGACGGTGGGTTCGAGACTTCACGGTGAGGCGCACTGGCTTGGAGTGATCCATCGAGGGTTGCGGAGCGACCGTTGCTGACGCCAAAGCATGCTCGCCGTGTCCGCTCACACACTCAGGATCAGGTCCATCGAGAGGGAGCCCCGTGAAGAACTTCGCGGCCATGCATCCGCCTTGGCAGGAGTCATAGCTGCCGCACGACGCGCATGCTCCCGGAGAATCCGGTTCACGAAGCGACGTGAAGAGATCGCTCGATCTCCATACATGTGAGAATCCGCCGTCTGCAAGCACGCTTCCGGCCTTGAATTCATCATGGATCACGAATGGGCACGCATACACGTCGCCGATCGGGTCTATGAGACAGACGACTCGACCAGCTCCACACAAGTTGAGACCAGGTAATGCATCACCGAACGCATTCAAATGGAAGAACGAGTCTCCGGTCAACACATCCTCGCCGTGGCGGATGAGCCAGTCGTAGATGGTGCGTTGTTGGTTTGCAGTCGGATGGAGATCTTTCCAGGTCTGGGCCCCTCGACCAGCTGGCCTCATGCGAGTGATGCGCAGTTGTGCGCCATAGGAATCCGCGAGTGCTTTGAAGTCGTCCAATTGGGCAACATTTTCCCGAGTCATCACCACGGAGATTTTGAATCGTCCGAAGTTGGCATCGCGGAGGTTGTCCATCGCGCGAATTGCAATCTCGTAAGAGCCTGCGCCACGAATCCGATCGTTTGTCTCGCGGTCTGCTCCGTCGAGGCTGATCTGGATGTCTAGATAATTCATTGCGGCAAGTCGACGTGCGTTCTCCGACGTGATGAACGCACCGTTGGTGGAGAACTTCACTCCGATGTTGCACTGCTGTGCATGATCAAGCAACTCGAAGAAATCTCGTCGCACCATCGGCTCTCCGCCACCGATGTTGATGTAGAAGACCTGTAAGTCGCGGAGTTCGTCGAGTACTGCTTTGGCCTGCTCGGTCGTCAACTCACGTGGATCGCGGGTTCCGCTCGACGAAAGACAGTGGACGCACTGGAGGTTGCACGCATACGTCAGTTCCCATGTCAGGCAGATTGGAGCATCGAGCCCCCGCTTCATCTGGGCTGCGAGTGAACTAGTGGACACGAATTACCTCGGACTCGGCAAGCGAGGCGAGCGCGGATACAAACGAGGGCCAGCGAGACTCAACAATGCCGTTTTGAACGAGTGCCGCACGAAGCGTCTCGTGGTTTGCTGCATCGCGGACGACGGCGACCACATCGGGGTGTTTGAGAAAGATCAATCGACGATTCCCGTAGTGGTATGCGAGTGCGCCGAAGGGTTCAGGGCGCAACGCAACATCCGGGTGCAATTCACACGCCGAATCAAGCGTGATGGTCATCGTGGAAAGACGTGCGAATCAGTACACGCCGCACATGCCGTCGATCGAGATCTCCTCAATGAGGAGTTCTTCAACGATCTGCGGCTGTGCCGAATCGCGGGTGCCGATGGTCTCGGCGTCGCCGGCGCGGTCCTGCTCAAGTGCTGCTGTTGGTTCCATTGCACTCCACAGTAATCACGGGGCGAACCTCGGGGTAGCGTCGCTGGAGGGGTTTGGGCAACAATATGCCCAGTCAGGACAACGGCGTGGGTGACTGCGCAGAGGTGGGGGTCAGTGTGAAGACGAAAGCGGCCGTGTTGTGGGAATTGAACGCTCCGTGGAGCATTGAAGAAATTGACCTTGATCCTCCCGGTCCTAACGAAGTACTCGTCAAACTCGTCGCATCCGGAATGTGCCATAGCGACGAGCATCTCGTCACCGGCGACCTACCGGCAGCGTTCCCGATCATCGGCGGGCACGAAGGGGCAGGCGTCGTGCAGCAGGTCGGATCGAGCGTCACGTGGTTGCAGCCAGGCGATCACGTCGTGTTCGGGTTCATTCCCTCCTGCGGTCGTTGCCCGAGCTGCAGCACCGGACACCAGAACATCTGCGACATGGGTCAATTCCTCGCAACCGGACTGCAGATCTCGGACCAGACCGCCCGACACCACAAGGATGGTAAGGACCTCGGGATCATGTGCCTTCTTGGCACGTTCGCCGAACACACCGTCGTGAACGAGGCGAGTTGTATCAAGATCGAAAAGGACATCCCTCTCGATCGAGCATGCCTCCTCGGGTGTGGCGTCGTCACTGGCTGGGGCTCAAGTGTCTATGCGGCAGAGGTCAAGCCAGGAGACACGGTCGTCGTCGTCGGTATCGGCGGAATTGGTGCAAACGCAGTGCAAGGTGCGCGTCTCGCCGGTGCAAAGCGAATCATCGCCGTCGACCCGATTGAGTTCAAGCGCGAGAAGGCGATGGAATTCGGAGCCACGCACACCGCAGCTTCACTCGCCGAAGCGATCCCCATGGTTCAACAGCTCACATGGGGAACCATGGCAAACAAGGTGATCATGACGATGGGCGTCGGAAACGGGGCAATGATCGGTGAAGCAATGGCCGCGGTGTCGAAAGGTGGTCGAGTCGTCGTCACGAACATCCACCCACTGATGGAAATGACCGCAAACATCAGCCTCTTGGACCTCACACTCTCGGAAAAGCAGCTGGTCGGTTCGTTGTTCGGGTCGGGGAATCCTCGTGCCGACATTCCGAAGCTCCTCGGGCTGTTCCGCGAGGGGCAACTCGATTTGAACGGGCTCGTAACCCGCGAATATGCGCTCGAGGAAGTAAACGAGGGCTATCGCGCGATGCGTCAGGGCGAGAACATTCGCGGCGTCATCAAATATGCCTAACGATCCGACGAGCGGAGTCGTCGGACGGTCGAGGGAAACCGAACTCGTAGTTGCCGCACTCGCCGCACGTCGCCATGTCGTACTCGAGGGGCCGCCTGGAACGGGCAAGTCGACGCTCCTGCGTTCGGTTGCGCGTTCGTTCGGCGTGTCATTCGTTTTCGTCGAAGGAAACGCGGAACTCACTCCGAGCCGTCTGATCGGCAATTTCGATCCCGCACGCGTACTCGACGAGGGATACGTTCCGGCTTCTTTCGTCGACGGGCCACTCGTCCAAGCGCTGCGTGAAGGCTCCTTGCTCTACATCGAGGAGATCAATCGCATCCCGGAGGAAACCCTGAACGTTCTCGTCACGGTCATGAGCGAGGGCGAAATCACCATCCCTCGCTACGGCAAGGTGACCGCAGGAGACGGATTTCGGCTGGTCGCGGCGATGAACCCCTTCGATGCAGTCGGAACGGCGCGGATCTCGAGCGCGATTTCCGACCGCGTGTGTCGAGTAGCAATGACCTATCAATCTCGAGATGATGAGGTCGCAATCGTTGAACATGCAACGAACGGTCAACTATCGCACGCTGATCGTGAGTGGCTGGAAGGTGTCGTCGAAGTAACGAGGGCCACAAGGGGGCACCAGGATCTTCGGGTCGGCTCGTCCGTAAGAGGCGCGATCGACACGGTCTTGATCGCAGAGCAACTCATGGCGATGCGCGGTGCGGGTGCGACTCGCACTGCCTGTGGGAGGGATGCCGCAATCGTCTCCTTGAGTGGGAGGGTGCGAGTTCGCGAGGGTGTCACTCGGAGCAGTGAATCAATCATCGAAGAGCTGTGGGACAACCAATTCAACGACGCCACGCGTGAGCCCTCGGGAAAAGTGAGCGCCCCGACCGGGGCGACCAGCAACCGCTAACCCGACCGTCCAGCACACCTCCTCATTCGAGGGCCTCGAAGCGGACGGTTTCTCGACGCGAACTTGAGCGACACGATGGGTTCGAGCAGGTCTCGCCCGAGGTGGGAGTCCTCGACGAGGATGCATTCGCCCGGAAGCTTGAGAGCGAACCAGACGCTGCACTGACCATGCTCGCCGACCTCGTCGCTGCGACTGACCCAACGTTGAGCGAACTTGCTCAAAGGTTGGCGAGTCGAATCTTCATTGAATTGAGCGCACGAGTTGGACCGACCCGTCCGGGTGTCGGACGAGTTGTCAGCCGTCGATCACCGGATCTTGCGGGCGATCTCGATATCGATGCGAGCACAGAGGTGATAGTCAGTCATCGCGCGACTGGAGTACTTGCTGCGGACGAGCTTCGTCATCGTGTCTGGACGAAGAACACCCATGCCATCAGCCTCGTCATTGACAGGAGCGGGTCCATGGGGGGAGCCCCGCTCGCCACGGCAGCACTCGCCGCCGCAGCGGTCGCACACCGCAGACCGACTGACTACAGCATTCTCGTCTTTGGCTCAGAGGTCGGCGTCGCCAAACCACAGAGGAACGAGGTTCCAACTAGCCAGGTCGTGACATCCGTGTTATCGCTGCGCGGGTTCGGCACGACGAACCTTGCGGAAGCATTGCGCGAGTCGGCAATTCAGCTCGCAGAATCCACTGCCAAGCGACGGGTCACGATCCTTCTGTCGGACTGTCGGTCGACCTCGGTTCAGTCAGCTGAAGAAGTAGCCCAATCGTTGGACGAGCTCGTCGTGATTGCCCATTCGGATGACGAGGAAGAAGCCCAAGCGTTTGCTCGGCGGGTAGGTGCTCGTTACGCATCGGTGTGTGGACCATCGGACATTCCCGACGCCTTGCTTACCGTGCTCGGCTAGCGGCAGGTCGGATCGTCTGGGGGGACGACGCCGAGCGTGTCCTGCTCGGGTGCAACGGCAGGAACGGTCGTTGGAGGCGTTGCAGTGGGTCGACTTGTGAATGCGCGAAGCGCGATCGCGTTCTGCGCAAGCGCTCCCTGATCACCGGCCTTCGAGGCGCCGAAACTTGCTTTGCCCTGGAAGAGCGCAAGCACCTGACGCATCGTGTCATTCTGGATCTTTGGGATGAGGACCGCCTCTGCACCGATCATCTCCCCAGAACTACTGATCGTGTAGGACGGAATCTTCGACGTGTTGATGTTCCGCATCGCTTGTGCAAGTTGAAGCATGGAGAGCGCGGAGAGTTGGTCATCGGTGATCACGTTGCGAAGTCCAGTGTTCAGCAACTCGTTGGCGACTCGGGGGCTACTCGAACCCTTGTCGAGTGCGCGTTGCATCGCACGTCGAATGAAGTCCTGCTGCCTACTGATACGTCCGAAATCCGACGTTCCATCCTTGACCCATGACCCCTTGGCGGGGTCGAAATAGGAGTATCCGGATCGTGACCGGACGTAGGCAAGCGCATGGTCACCCGAGAATTGGAAGCACATCGCGCGAGGGACATAGAGACCAGTCTTTTGGTCGCGAGTTTCATAGGCAAAGGGCACGCTCACACCGCCGACGGCATCGACGATCTCCTTGAACGCACAGAAGTCGATGTTCACGTAATGGTCGATCGGGATGCCGAAATTCTCGTAGATCGTGTTGATGAGGCGGTTGGGATTCTTTCGCTCGAAGGCCGTATTGATGCGGTTGGACCGCGTCGAACCCGCGATTCTCACCCAAAGGTCGCGGGGGAAGGACAGAAACGCGGCCTGATTGTCGAGCGGGTTAACGCGGATGATCATGATCGTGTCGCTGCGCTCGCCAAAGCTTGTCCGATCGCCGAAGGCGCCCGCATAGGGGGAATTCGGGTCCACGCAACCGCCGTTGTCGGAACCTGTGAGGAGGAAGTTCTTCGCCTTGAGATCGCCCTCGGTGAGGTTCCACTCTTCTGATGGCGTGATGTTGGCGTCGTCAATCGGCTTCGCGTTCTCGTCGCGCCCGATGCTCACTACCTGTCGCGTGCTCAAGCGCTGGCCCGTCCAGAGCATGCCGGCACCCACGATGACGAGCAGGCCAGCGACACCGATGTTGAAGGCGAGGATCGCAAAGTGCGACAACGGTCGTCGTGTCGATCTCATCGTGCTCTCAGCGTACTGCGAGGTGCTCAGTCAGGTTCGGCGAGACGGACAGCAGCTGCAATGACCGCATCATCATGTATCTGGAACTCGAGTTTTTCGATCGAACCGGCATTGCGGAGGTCGTCGATTGCCAATTGTAGAAAATCTCTTTGTCCCTGTGTTGCCGATACCGAAACGTGGGCAACCTTCGTTTTTTGTGAAACCTTTGCTTCGGTTTTCGTGCGACGGATAATTCCGACAACTGCACACAGCGGGTCGAGGAGTGCATCATGTTCGCTGAAACCGGCGGTTCCGGTGAGAAGCTCGTCACGCGTCGGCCAGACCGACGTGTGTATCGAGCCGTCCTGCCACCATGACCACACTTCCTCGGTGGAAAACGGAATGTGTGGCGCAAAGAGTCTCTGTAATGTGCTCAACGCTCGGCGTAATGCGGCTCGCGCAGAGTCGGCAGAAGCACCTGTTGAGTAGCCACGAGTCTTGACGATCTCTGCGTAGTCGTCGCAGAACCACCAGAAAAATGACTCTGTGCGCTCCAGTGCTCGCGCATAGTCGAAAGCCCCAAATGCTTTGGTGGCTTCGTCGACGACGTCGGCGAGTCGCGACAGCATCGCGACATCAACTACGTGTGTTGGCACTACGGCTGGCTCAACATCGCCGATCGTCAGGACGAACTTCGTCACGTTCAAGAGCTTTGTCGCGAGCTTGCGACCAACTTTCATCTGGTCTTCGCTGAAGGCCGTGTCGACTCCCGGACGTGCACTCGCCGCCCAATAGCGAACGGCATCGCTGCCGTACTGGTCAAAGAGTTCGATCGGCGTCACCACATTGCCCTTGGACTTGGACATCTTCTTGCGATCGGGGTCGAGGATCCACCCTGACAGCGCTGCATGACGCCATGGCATGACGCCATGTTCGAAGTGGCTTCGAACGGTGGTCGCAAACAACCACGTACGAATGATGTCGTGGCCCTGCGGTCTTACGTCCATCGGGAACATCTGGGCAAAGAGCTTCGGGTCGTCGATCCAGCGACCTGCGATTTGCGGAGTGAGCGATGACGTAGCCCAGGTGTCCATGACATCTGACTCTCCGATGAACCCGTTTGGCTGACCTCTCTGGCTTTCGTCGAAGCCGTCGGGAGCATCAGTGCTCGGGTCGATCGGCAACCGAGCCTCAGACGGTGCCAGTGGGGCGTCAAAGTTGGGTTCGCCATTCGAGTCGAGTGGATACCAGAGGGGAAGTGGAACCCCGAAATAGCGCTGGCGAGAGATCAGCCAGTCCCCATTCAGTCCTTCTACCCAATTCGAATATCGGTACTGCATGAAGTCTGGGTGCCACGTGACTTCACTCCCACGGTCGAGCAGTTGTGCACGGAGCTTCTCGTCGCGCCCCCCATTGCGGATATACCACTGTCTCGACGTCACGATCTCGAGCGGTCGGTCTCCCTTTTCATAGAACTTGACGGGATGCACGATCTTCTCGGGCTCGCCGTGCATTTCACCCGAATTGCGCAAGAGTTCGACGATCTTTTGTTGCGCCTGGTTCACTTTGAGCCCGGCCAGCGCACCATACGCATCCTTACCCGTGTTCGTGGAAATCCATTCAGGAGTGTCCTTCAGCAAGCGGCCGTCCCGACCGATTACTGCGCGGGTCGGGAGCTGAAGTTCGCGCCACCAGATGACGTCAGTGAGATCACCAAACGTGCAAATCATGGCGATTCCGGTTCCCTTGTCGATCTGCGCAAGTTCATGTGCACACACGGGAACTTCGACGCCGAACAGGGGAGTCTTGACGGTCGTTCCGAAGAGTGGCTGGTATCGGACGTCATCTGGGTGCGCGACAAGGGCGACACAAGATGGAATGAGTTCAGGGCGAGTGGTTGCGATCATGACGTTTCCCGATCCGTCGCTTCGCGCGAATGAGATCGAGTGGTAGGCGCCAGGTCTCTCGCGGTCCTCGAGTTCGGCTTGCGCTACTGCCGTACCGAAGTCGACATCCCAGAGCGTCGGAGCTTCCTGTGCGTATGCCTCACCTCGACTGAGATTGCGCAGGAATGCCGCCTGACTCGTCCTGCGGGCGTGATCACTGATCGTCGAGTACAGCAGCGACCAGTCGACGGAAAGTCCGAGTCGACGAAAGAGATCTTCGAACACCTTCTCGTCTTGGTGCGTGAGTTCTTCACACAGCGCGATGAAGTTCGGTCGAGAGATTGCGACCGAGCGGTGATCTTTTGGGACATCTCCCCGAAACGGAGGCGTGAAGTTCGGGTCAAAGGCAATCGAAGGGTCACACGAGACGCCGAAGTAGTTCTGCACGCGGCGCTCGGTCGGCAACCCATTGTCGTCCCAACCCATCGGATAGAAGACGCTCTTCCCGCGCATTCGCCAGAAACGCGCGAGCGTGTCCGTATGCGTGTAACTGAAGACGTGTCCCATGTGCAGGGAGCCAGAAACGGTCGGCGGAGGTGTGTCGACTGAGAAGACGGCATCGCGGGCAGCTGTGCGGTCGAAGCGGTAGACGCCCTCGTCGTCCCACCGTTTCATCAGGCGGGGCTCGAGACCATCCAGCGTCGGTTTCTCGGGGACATTCATTGCGGATCAACTGTATTGGGCTTGCGAAGGGCTTGGCGTGTAGGTGCGCCTTTAGAATGGTGGAAATGCTGCACCTCTACGACACTGCGACGCGCGAGGTGCGCGAGATTCGATTGCGCGAACCAGGAAAGATCGGGATCTATCTCTGCGGTCCGACCGTGTATGGCCCCCCGCATCTGGGCCACGGTCGCGCCACCCTGGTCTATGACATCCTTCGTCGCTATCTGGAATGGAGTGGGCTGAGCGTCCGGCTCGTCTCGAACATCACCGACATCGACGACAAGATCATTGATCGCGCGAACCGCGAGGGGCGGGGGTGGGAGGAGATCACCCACAAGTGCGAAGACGTCTGGTTCACCGCGATGCGTGAGTTGAACGTCTTGCGCCCGACGGACGTCCCTCACGCGACTGAATACGTCGTCCAGATGGTCGACATGATCGGCACATTGATGGCCAAGAATGCCGCCTACGCGACTTCGGACGGCGTGTACCTGGACGTAAATGCAGTGCCGGACTACGGGCTCCTCGCCCATCAAAGCATGGAAGACATGCTGAGCGGTGGGGGAGAACGCGAGGTGCTTGGCGCGGCGGAGAAGCGCACACCAGCAGACTTTGCGCTGTGGAAGTTCTCCAAACCTGGCGAGCCGAGTTGGCCGTCTCCGTGGGGTGATGGTCGGCCCGGCTGGCACAGTGAATGTGTCGTCATGAGTCTCGAGTTATTGGGAGAGTCCTTCGACTTGCACTGTGGTGGCGCCGATCTGCGATTTCCTCACCACGAAAACGAGCGCGCTCAAGCGGTCGCCTTGGGCAAGACATTCGCGCAGCATTGGATGCACAACGGATTCGTCGTCGATGCTGAAGGCGAGAAGATGTCGAAGAGCTTGGGCAACGTGACCAATCTCCTCGACCTCATCGAACACTACGACCCTCGGGCGTATCGGATGCTGCTTCTCCAGACGCACTATCGATCCCCGGTCAAGGTCGGCAAGGACAATATCGATGCAGCGGTGAAGTCACTGGCCGGTCTCGATGCATTCGCCGCTCGGATGGCAAGTCTCGGTAACGCGAATCCTGACGTGGAAGTCCTTCGATCGTTCTCAATGGTGATGGACGACGATCTGGACACCCCAGGTGCCTCCGCACTGATCTTCGACACCGTCCGCCGTGCGAATGCAGCAATTGACTCTGGTGATCGGGATACGGCGGCTTCGCTCTCAGCAGCAGTGATGACGATGAGTGCTGCACTCGGGCTCGAATTGCGGACAAAGAGTGATGTAGATGAGTCTGCGGTGGATCTTGCTCGTCAGCTCGATGCGGCACGTTCATCCAAAGACTTTGCCGAGGCGGACCGACTTCGTGGCGAACTACAGGCCGCGGGATACGTGGTGGAGACCACCAAAGACGGCACTCGCGTGCGTCGCGCCTAGTTCCTCGCGATGTCGATGCAACAACAGTCCTTGCGCGCGCCACTTCCTCGTGGATTCTGGGTGATCTGGTCGACGGTCGCCATCGACATGATCGGCTTCGGAATCGTTGCTCCGATCCTCGGGCGCTATGCGGACAGGTTTGGTGCGAGTGGAGTGCAGGTTGGTCTACTCTTCGCATCGTTTTCGCTCGCACAAATGGTTTGCGCTCCGATCTTGGGGAAGTTGTCTGACCGAGTCGGACGTAAACCCGTCATCGTCATCTCACTGATTGGGACGGCACTTGGAAGTTTCGTGACTGGCATTGCTGGCGCCCTGTGGGTGCTCTTCGTCGGGCGCATCGTCGACGGGGCTTCTGGCGCGAGTATCGCCGTCGCACAAAGCGCCGTTGTCGACCTTGGTAAGCCGGATCAGCGTGCGCGGATGCTCGGTCTGCTTGGAATGGCCTTTGGCGTCGGATTCGTCGTTGGTCCAGCGCTCGGTGGACTGGCAGCGCTCGGTGGCCCTCACGTTCCCTTTTTCGTCGCAGCAGGACTCGCTGCAGCAAATGCCCTCGCTGCGCTCGTTCGACTTCCTGAGACTTCCTCACCGACCAATCAGGTGCGACGAGCACCACGACCGCTGAGACAGATCAATCGCTTCATCATCATTGGATTCTTCTCCGCATTGCCGTTCGCAGGGTTTGAAGCGACTTTTTCTCTCTTCGGTGGGGCTCGATTCGATTTCACCGAGGCGGCAACCGCAGGTGTGTTCTTCGCTATTGGTGTTGGAATTTCCATGGTCCAAGGCGGGCTCATCGGGCCGTTGACCAGCCGCTTTGGGAGCACCAGATTGTTGCGAAGCGGCCTGCTCCTCATGGCAGTTGGTCTTGCTGTTCTCGGGGGAGCGGCAACGTGGGTGGTGCTCGGGCTTGCGCTGTTTCTTCTGGTCATCGGGAGCGGAATGAGCAACCCATCCCTCACCACGCTCGTCGCTTCGTCGGCCCCCGAAGACCGCAGAGGTGAAGTTCTCGGCTTTCAACAGTCAGCCGGAGCGCTTGCGCGCATCGTGGGGCCACCACTTGCTGGGCTTGCATTCGATCGGGTCGGAATTGGAGCGCCATATTCACTCGGCGC
>CAYFJS010000008.1:0-27688 GCA_964343495.1 uncultured Acidimicrobium sp.
CCGTCGATGAACACGAACGAGCGAACCTTGGAGAACTGTCCCTGGATCGCATAGACGAGCATCAAGGTGAAGCGAGCAAACGCCGCGACGCTTCCCGAGATGTCGGCGACGACCATCAGCTCGGGCTTTGCAGGGCGCGGATACTTGAACTTCGGATCCGCCGGAACTCCTCCATAACTGAGTGAGTGACGAACGGTGTTGCGGAAATCAAGTGGACCACGCCTCCCGTGGCGCCGCTTGCGTGCGAGCCGTGCGGCGAGTTTGCGCGTGAGCGGCTGCAACGCCTTCTTCAGGTTTTGCATCTCGTCGCGACTCGCGTGCATGAAGTCCACATCCTCGGGCAGAGGCTTGCGCAGGGTCTTGGCCATCGCCTCGGCTCCTCGGTCGGCGACGAGTCGGCGACGAATCTCCGCCTCGACCTCCTGCTTGAACTGCTCGATGCGATTCTCGAACTCGTCGCGTTCGAGCCGTTCCTCGAGCGGCGTCAATTCCTCGGCCGCCATGTCCTTGTTCGCCTTCATCAACTTGTCGAGCATGTTGTCGAGGTCGAGGTTGCGTAGCGTGCGATACAGGTAATAGGTGCCGCCGACCGGGCGACCGGGTTCCATCCCCGCGAAACGTTGTACAGCCTGCCGCGCGAGCGCGCGCATCATCGCCTGGTCGCCGTTCATCAACGCCGACATGAGCATCTGGGCGATCTCTTCCGGGGTGAGCGAGTCCATGCTCCCGCCGCTTTGTCCCTTGCCGTCGCCTTGGCGTTGCTCTTGTTGCTCGCGCCACATCTCCGCATCGGCATCGGAGGTTCCATCCGTGATGTCGTACTCGGGTCCGCGCAGCGAGAAGTACACCTCGAAGATCGTCTCGAATGCCCGCCAATGGGCATTGCTCTTCACGAGCGTCGCGCCAAGTGCATATTTGAACGCGTCCCGATCCTCGATCGGAATCTCCTTGACTGCCTCCATGGCGTCGAGGTTCTCCGTGAGCGACACGGGAAGACCTGCGCTGCGCAACTCGGCGATGAAGCCCGACATCAGGTCGAGGACCGGCATGACGTCAGATCACTTGTCGACCGACAGTTCCTTTGCCGCCTTGGCAATGTCGGTCTGGTACTTGAGCAGGATGTTGAGCGTCTCCTTGGCTTCCTTGGCATCGATGTGCTCGACCCCGAGGAGGAGCAGGGTGCGTGCCCAGTCCAAAGTCTCACTCACGCTCGGCGCCTTCTTCAGGTCCAGTTGACGAATGCTGCGCACGATCCTGGCGATCTGGTCGGCGAGGTTGTCCGAGATGTCCGGAACCTTCGTGAGCACGATCTCCTTTTCACGCTCCATGTCCGGATAGTCGACGTGCAGGTAGAGGCAACGTCGCTTCAGAGCTTCGGAAAGCTCACGCGTGTTGTTCGACGTGAGGAACACCATCGGAATCTGCTTGGCAGTGATCGTGCCGAGCTCGGGGATCGAGACCTGATACTCGGAGAGGATCTCGAGGAGGAGCGCCTCGGTCTCGACCTCGACGCGGTCGACTTCGTCGATCAGCAACACGACCGGATCAGCAGCCGAGATGGCCTCGAGGAGTGGTCGGGTGAGCAGGAACTCGTTGCTGAAGATGTCGTCGTGCACCTCCGTCCAGGAATCGCTGTTCTTGTCGGCCTGGATGCGCAGCAACTGTTTCTTGTAGTTCCACTCATAGAGCGCCTTCGACTCATCGAGACCCTCGTAGCACTGGAGTCTGATCAAGCGCGCGCCGGTGAGGTCTGCGACGCTCTTGGCGAGCTGTGTCTTGCCCGTTCCCGCCGGACCTTCGACGAGGATCGGTTTGCCGAGTCGTTGCGCCAAGAACACGACACCGGCGATGCCGTCATCGGCGAGATAGTTGACCGATTTGAGCCCGTCACGCACGGATTGAACTGATTCAAAGCGCTTTTCCATTCAGGCAACCCTAGTGGTTGGTCGTCGGATTACTTCTGTCCAAGGACCTACGATGAGTGCGCACATGTCGGGCCTCGTCCGTTCCAATCTTGTCGTCGCCACTGGCACCACGGTGTCTCGCGTCACTGGTCTCGCTCGACTCATCGTGTTCGGGATGGTCGTCGGACAAACTGCGCTCGCAGACGCCTTCGACCTTGCCAACAACGTGCCGAATGCGATCTACGAACTCCTCCTCGGTGGGATCCTCTCAGCCAGCTTGGTTCCGCTCTTCGTCGATCTGCTGGCACACGACGATCCCGATCGTGACGGAATCGGTGCGGTGTGGTCGGTGGCAACCACGGCCCTCGTGGTCATCACCGGTCTGGCATGGCTCGCCTCACCGCAGATCTTCCACGTTCTCAGCATCTCTCCGAGCGCCTCGGTCGACGCCGCCATCTATCGCGAAGCGGGTACGGCACTCACGCGCATCTTCGTCGTCCAGATCTTCTTCTATGGCATTGCTGCGCTCTCCACGGGACTCCTAAATGCGCAGCGACGGTTCTTCGCTGCCGCATGGTCGCCTGCTCTCGCCAACGTCGTGGCGATCGGCTCGTTCATCATCCTCGCTCAGCAGGTTGACGGCGCGCGACCGGGAATCACCGACGTTCTCGATTCACCTCGCATTCGCTTCACCCTCGGTCTCGGCACGACGCTCGGCATTGTCCTCATGGCGCTCGTGCAGTACTCGGTGGTAGCGCGGTCCGTCTCGTTTCTCTCTCCGCGACGCGCACTCTCCCATCCGGCAGTGCGCAAGCTTGCCACGCTCTCGGCGTGGTCGATCGGTTACGTGATCGCCAATCAGGTAGCCCTCATCGTGGTGAAGAACCTCGCAGACCCGGGAAGTGGATGGGTCGACGCGTACTCGAAGGCCTACATTCTCCTCCAGCTTCCACACGGTCTCCTCGCAGTGTCGATCGCGACGACGTTCGTCCCCGACCTGGCGGCTGCTGCACGGCGCAGTTCAGCCGAATTCGCCGACATTGCAGCTCGCGGGATTCGTCTCACCTCACTCGTCACGTTCCCCGCATCGGTCGGAATCTTCGTGCTCGCACGGCCGATCGTCGGCATGGTCTTCGCCCACGGGAACTTCGACCTCGTCGCCGCAGACACGACGACGGGTGTCGTACGCGCGATGGCCCTTGGGCTCGGCGGCTTTTCGGTGTACCTCTTCGTCCTGCGCTGCTTCTACGCACATTCAGACACCCGCACGCCATTCTTCGTGAACCTCATCGAGAACCTCCTGAACATCGTCCTCGCGGTCGTCCTCGTCGATCGCCACGGGGTCGCGGGCCTCGGTTACGCCTTCGCCGGCGCCTATCTCATCGCTGCGGCGCTCGCCCTCGTCACGCTCGCCACGAAACATGACGTCGACCTCACCGCGATCGTGACGAACCTCGCAGGCATCGTGGTCGGCTCGACGCTCATGGGACTAGCCGTTCGAGTCACCTCGACGTCATTTGGTTCGAACGTCGGACTCGGCGCAAGCGCGCGAGTTGGGACGGGTGTCGCCGTCGGCATCGTCACCTTCGGGATCTACGTCGCTTTGTTCAACAGCGACGTGCGCGGCTACTTGTCGTCGAGGACGACGAGATCGTCCCGATGAATCACTTCCGCAAGCACGCCTTCGGGTAGGTCTCCGCTCTGACGCCCTGCAGCCGCCGAGGCGTGCACCGCATCCACACCGACCATCCCGCGGGCAAAGACCACTCCGTCGCGCCCCTCGACCTCGACGGTGTCGCCCGCGGAGAATTCGCCTCGAACCTCGATCACACCCGCATGCAACAGCGAGGTGTTGCGCTTGGTGAGGGCCGTGCGCGCTCCGTCGTCGACGACGATCGTCCCTGCGACGTGTGCGGCGAATGCGATCCACAGCTTTCGCGCCGACAAGTCGCGGCCACGCGGCAAGAACTGCGTACCAGCCCCGCGAACTCGATTCACCGCGTCTGCAAGTACTCCGGGCCGGCTCGCATCGGCGATCACCGCACGAACACCGGACCACGACGCGATGCGTGCGGCTGCCAGCTTCGACGCCATGCCACCGCTCCCACGATTCGTTCCGGACTCGCCAGCTCTCACCGACAGGAGCGGGTCGTCGGCCCCTACCTCCTCGATGAACTTCGCGCTCGGGTCGTTCGCTGGATCCGCGGTGTAGAGCCCCGCGATGTCGGTGAGCAACACGAGGACGTCTGCCGACACGCTGTGCGCGACGAGCGCTGCGATGCGATCGTTGTCACCGAAACGAATCTCATCGTTGGCAATCGCATCGTTTTCGTTGACGACTGGAATGCACCCGAGCTCGACCAGGCGCGTCATGGTGTCGCGTGCATGGAGGTATTGGGTGCGATCGATGAAGTCGTTGGGCACGAGCAACACCTGAGCGCCGTGGAGGCCGTGGGTGCGCAAATGTTCGTTGTATGCGTGCATGAGGTGGCCCTGACCGACCCCGGCGAGCGCCTGGAGCGTGCGCATGTCGGCAGGCCGTTGAGCCAGGCCGAGGACCGAGACGCCGATGGCAATCGCCCCGCTCGTCACGACGATGACTTCGTGCCCAGACCGGCGCAGTTCGGCGACTTGTGCGCAGAGGTTCGCGATCGCGTCCTCGCGGATCGCGCCACGATCGTCGGTCACCGACGACGTTCCAACTTTGACGACGAGTCTCATGATCAGGTCTCCGGAACGTAGTCGAAACTGAAGGTGCCGATGTGGACGACGCATCCATCGGTCGCGCCGGCGCGCGCGAGCAACCGCGGAATGCCGAGATTCTTCAGGCGCTCGTCGATGTAGTTGAGCGCATCTGGTGTGGTGACGTCACTCAGTGCGACTGCGCGCTCGACGTCGCGACCAGACAACCTGAATTCGGACTCGCCGACCTTGTCGATCGTCGTCCCCTCGGGGACAGGACGGATCGTGATCGCCGACTGGCGAGGAGGCTCTGCAGACCGTGCCTCGCGGACGAGTACCGCGAGCCGACCGAGCGCCTTGCGCACGCCCGAACCGGTGACCGCGGAGATCGCCTCGCCGCTCCACGCAGCGATCGCCTCCGGCGTCGCGGCGTCGGTCTTCGTTCCGAGAACGATCCGTGGGCGCTCGAGGAGGTCTGGGCGATACTGCCCGAGCTCGTGCAGGAGCACCTTCTCCTGCTCGTTGGGATCCATCCCGTCCATCGGTGCGAGATCGATGAGTAGACAGAGCACGCGGGCACGCTCGATGTGGCGGAGGAACTGATGTCCGAGTCCACGACCTTCGCTCGCGCCCTCGATGATGCCGGGAATGTCGGCGATGACGAATTCCGTCGATTCATCGAGTCGCACGACTCCGAGGTGCGGCTCAAGGGTCGTGAACGGGTAGTTGGCGATCTTCGGTTTCGCCGCCGAGACGACGCTGATGAAGGTGGACTTGCCCGCGTTGGGAAAGCCGACGAGTGCGACGTCGGCCATCAACTTGAGTTCGAGCTTCAGCCAACGCTCCTTGCCGTGTTCACCCTGCTCGGCGAACTTCGGTGCACGTCTGCGATTCGACAGGAAGCGAGCGTTGCCTCGGCCACCTTGTCCGCCATGTGCGGCTTGGAATCGCGCGCCATGCGTCGCGAGGTCTGCGAGTACTTCCCCCGAATACATGTCGCGCACGACGGTGCCCTCGGGGACCTTCACGATCAAGTCCTCTCCTCGCCGTCCGTGCAGGTCCTTACCCATCCCATGCACGCCGTCACCGGCCCGGCGATGCGGATGGTCGCGAAATGCCAGCAATGATGCGACGTTGTGGTCGGCCTCCAGCCATATTGAGCCTCCATCACCACCGTCTCCACCATTGGGTCCACCGAATGCGACGGGGCCCTCGCGGCGGAAACTGACGCAGCCCGCACCGCCATCGCCACCGCGCACATTCAATTGGGCTTCGTCGACGAAGGCACTCATAGGGGGTTTCCATGCTACGGCTGACCCATCCGCGAGATACGGGGTGCGTATCGTGTTCGTATGCCAGACCACCAATCGACGGAACGCACCGCGCAGTGGGCGTCCACGATGAAGGGCTTCGACGGCAAGGACCAGCCCATCCGCTTCGCACACGCAGATTCATGGGCGGGAACCGGGACCACCGATGTGCGCACGAGACCGGAACGCGAGGAAGTCGAGGCGACCACACTTGCCCCGCACGCAACGGTCTCACTCGGCGCGGGCTCGCGCGCCATCGAGGAGGAGCCAGACACCTATCGCACGTGTTTCGAGCGTGATCGCGACCGCATCTTGCATGCCTCCGCGTTCCGCCGACTCGCGGGAAAGACACAGGTCTTCGTCTTCCCGCAGGACCATCAACGCACTCGGTTGACCCATGCGCTCGAGGTCGCCCAGGTCGCAGCGTCCGTCGCCCGTGCGCTCGGTCTCAACGTGGCGCTCACCGAGGCAATCGCCCTCGGCCACGACTGTGGCCACGGCCCCGGTGGTCACGCGAGCGAGGACGCGCTCTCCCCGTATGTGCCCGGCGGATTCGATCACGCAACGTGGGGCGCTGACGTCACACTGACGCCGCTCAACCTGTGCGTCGAAACCCTCGACGGAATCCGCAACCACTCATGGTCGCGCCCCGCACCGATGACCCCGGAGGGCGAAGTCGTCTCGTGGGCAGACCGCATCGCATACGTGTGTCACGACTTCGAGGACGCCGTTGCCGCGGGACTCGTCACGCCCGACGCACTCCCCGACCATGTCCGTGGCGCGTGTGGCACGACTCGTTCGTCACAACTGCGCGCATTCATCACGAGCATGATCCGCGCCTCGCAGGAGACTGGTCGCATCGGCATGCAGCCGAACGAGGCTGAGGCCCTCGCCGCATTCCGTCAGTTCAACTACGACAACATCTACATGCGCGACGCATCCCGCGCGCAAGCCAAGTCGGTGATCGATCTCCTCCGTGCGCTCGTGGAGCACTACGCGTCACATCCTGAGCTGATGCTCGGCGGATCTCCTTCACATACTCGGGTGGCACCAGCTCGCAGCGACGACGCGTTTCACGATGCCGTCGGATTCGTCGGTGGCATGACCGACAGGTATGCGTGTCGCCAGGGACAGGCTCTTCTCGGATTCGACGAGAGTCGACTTCCGAAGGGAATCGACGTCACCTAGACGCCGAGTGGTTGGAGTACGTCGTCAGGCTGACGGAAGGACGTCGACGACCTTGCGGCCACGACGCTCACCGAACTTCACGTTGCCCGCAGCCAATGCGAACAGAGTGTCGTCCTTGCCACGACCGACGTTCTTGCCCGGGTGGACCTTCGTTCCGCGCTGACGGATGAGAATCGTGCCCGCGGTGATCGACGTGCCGTCGAACACCTTCACGCCGAGACGCTGTGCATTTGAATCGCGGCCGTTCTTGGTTGAGCCGCCACCCTTGGTCTTTGACATGGTTCAGCCTTTCGCGATTGACGTGATTTCGATGAGCGAGTACTTCTGGCGATGACCGAAGCGACGGCGCTGGTTCGTGCGGCGCTTGTAGGTGAATCCATCGACCTTCGGGCCGGCGGCCTGACCGATGACCTTTGCAGTCACGGTCGCCTTCGACAACTCGGACTTGGTCGACAGCACCGTTGCACCGTCGACGACGAGCACCGGGGTGAACTTCACCTCGGCGCCTTCCTTGGCGCCCAAGAGTTCGACCTGGACCTGCTGGCCCTTGGTCACCTTCTCTTGCTTGCCTCCGGTTGCGATCACTGCGTACATAGCGGTTTCCTACTCTATCCGTGCCGAATCTGGCTCTCCAACCAGCATCCGAGCCTTGCGAACTAGTCCAACATCGTCAGATCGAGGGTGACTCCACGACCCTCACAGACCACACACGGGTCGGCAAAGTTGGTGAGCAAACCCTCCCCGATGCGCTTGCGGGTCATCTCGACGAGACCGAGCTCGGAGATCTCGAACACCTGCGTCCGCGTCTTGTCGCGTGCGAGGGCATCCTTGAACGCCTCGAGGACGCGGCGACGGTTCTCGCGAACTTCCATGTCGATGAAGTCGATGACGATGATGCCGCCGATGTCGCGTAGGCGCAATTGACGTGCGATCTCGTCTGCGGCCTCGAGGTTGTTGTGGAACACGGTCTCCTCGAGGTTCGACTTGCCGACGTTCTTTCCGGTATTCACGTCGATGACCGTGAGGGCCTCGGTGTGCTCGATGATCAGCGAACCACCCGACGGCAACCAGACTTTCTTGTCGAGCGCCTTGCGTAGCTGCTCGTGCACGCGATGTTGTTCGAAGAGCGCAAGCCCCTCAGCTGCCTGGTCGTAGTACTCCACGCGATCGGCAAACTCGGGATTGAATGCCTGGATGTAGTCGCGAACCTCGTTGTACAAGGTGCGGTCGTCGATGACGATGCCGCGATAGTCACTCGAGAATTCCTCGCGAATCACTCGCACGGCAAGTGGTGGCTCGCGATACAACAGCGTCGGCGAGTTCGCCTTCGTCGCTGCTTCGCGGATCGTTGCCCACTGTTCGAGCAATCTGGTGAGGTCGGTCGTGAGTTCGTGCTCGGTGGCATTCTCCGCCGCGGTGCGCACGATGATGCCGTGTTCCTCGGGCTTGATGCGATCGAGGATTCCGCGCAGGCGACGGCGCTCCCCTTCTGGCAGTCGCTTGGAGATTCCATACGTGCGCGAGTCTGGAATCAGCACGACGAAGCGACCGGGCAAAGAGACTTCCTGGGTGAGTCGACCGCCCTTTGCGCCGATCGGGTTCTTCGTCACCTGGCAGAGGATCAACTGTCGCGACTTGAGCACCTGCTCGATGCGCGGGTCCGGGCCTTGCTCGACGACGTCATCCTTGTCGAACTGCACGTCGCCGCGGTACAGCACCGCATTTTTCTGGGTGCCGATGTCGACGAAGGCGGCCTCCATGCCCGGGAGCACGTTTTGCACGCGCCCGAGATAGATGTTGCCGTGGATCTGGGTTTCATCGTCCGCCGGGCGGGAGACGTAGTGCTCGATGAGTGAGCGACCTTCGAGCATCGCCACCTGGGTGAACTCCTCGCGCACCTGAACACACATCATGTAGCGACCGACGGCCTTGCCGTTTCGCTCCTTGCCTCGGCGACGCTCGATCAGCTCTGCATCCGAACCCGCGACGGATTCCGCTCCCCCCGTGCGACGACGATTGCGTCCCCCGCGTCGGCCACCACGGCGCGACTTGCTCTTGGGCTTGTCAGCGGCTGGTTTGGCGGCCTCCGGCTTGGGTGCGACAACCGGCGCAGGTCGCGTATCACCAATCTGTGGTTTGCGCACGAGGGCTTCGCTCGCCGCTTGGGGGCTGACCATCTTCCCTTCGCGTGGCGGGTCCGGCAGCTCCATCGTCACGGCAGCTTCCTGTGTGGTACCTGCCTGACGGTTGCGATTGCGGTTCTTGCCACCGCGACGCCCACGGCGACGCTTCTTGGCGGGGTTGTTGGCACCTGCAGACTGCTCAGGGCCAGAGGCCCCAGCGTTGACTTCGCTCATTTTCCTGCTCGTTTCCTGTGTTTCGGCGGCATTCGCGGGAAACATTCCGCGCTCGCAGCCGTCGCGTTCGCGCACCTCGCCGATGGACTCGGGGGAATCTCACCGACCGGTTCGCTGTCGCGAATGTCGACCTTTGGAAGGGCGACTGCCCGTCCGTGACCTTCAGGCTACCCCCGGGCGACGACCGGCACGGCGCTTTGGCGGTCCTTTTTCGACTAGCGCAGGCGCCGCATGTGGACGCTTTGGGCCAATCCGACGAGGATGGCACTCGAGACGAGGTGCGATCCTCCATAGGAGATGAATGGCAGTGGCAAGCCACTGACCGGGGTCACACCCATGCTCATCCCGATGTTCTGGAAGACCTGCCACATGAGGATGGTGAAGATCCCCGTCACGAGGAAGTAGCCGAACCGATCCCTGGCCATCTGGGCGATGCGCCACACCCTCCACAGCACCACTCCGAAGAGCACGAGCACGACGGCCCCACCGATCGCACCGAACTGTTCCCCGATCGCCGAGAACGGGAAGTCGGTGAACTGCACGGGGATGTACTTGCCGTTCGTGAGCGGCCCGTCCAGGTAACCCTTGCCGAAGAGCCCTCCCGTCGACACGGCGCGCTTGGCGAACCGCACCTGCAACACGATCTTTTCGAGCTCCTTGTCGTATGAGTTCTGGTTGATCCACGCGTCGAATCGACGAAGCTGATACGGGAAGAGCGCGAACGTGACCGCGATCGTTGCCGCCGAGAGCGATGCGATGAGCGCCATGTACCGACGTCGCGCGCCGGCGACGAACAATACGCCGGCGACTCCCGCGACGATCACCGATGCAGACCCGAGGTCTGGTTGGACGAGGATGAGCCCGACGGGAACCATCACGATGTAGATGGTCATCACGAAGTGGTGCCAATCGATTCGCTCGGTCGTCGCTTCGCTCAGGTATCCCACGACGACGAGGAGCACCGCCGGCTTGGCGAGCTCGGCCGGCTGGATCGAGATCGGACCGAGGTCGAAGGCGAGGCGCGCGCCTCCCGTCACGGCACCCGTGGCGAGTACGAGGACGAGAAGCACGATCACGCCTCCGAAGAAGAAGCCGCTCTGCGTCCTGAACCAGTCGTGCCCGAGCGTCATTATTCCCGCGAGCACCACCGCCGCCGCGACGATGAAGATCGCCTGGCGTTGCGTGTAGACGTACGGGTCGAAGCCCTGTTCGGCGAGTCGCCGATAGGTCGCGGAAAACACCGTGAACAAGCCGATCACGACGAGTGAGATCACCGAGCCCATGAGCACCCAATCGATGTTGCGGATCGGATCGGAGTAACTACCCGTGACCGTCGGGTTGCGCTTGGCGGTGATCGGTCGGAAACGTTCGAACGTGGAGGACATCAGTCGCGACTGTCCGATCTGCCACCGGCGAGGCACGAGGGATTCCGCAATCCGACCGGCGGTGCCGCGAGCGAAGTCGACACATTCAACGGCTCCGCAACCTCCACGGGGTCCATCTTGTACTTCCCGGAGAGTGCAAAGAACACACACTTGACGACCGGCGCGGCACCTTGCGAACCGAAGCCGGCCTTTTCGAGGTAGGCAAACGATGAATATGGATAGTCGGGATTCAGGCTGAACGCTCCGAATGCAGACGAGTCGTTCCACGGCAGGTTGTTCAGACCTTGCGCCGTCCCGGTCTTTCCCGCGATCGGCAACACGTTGTACGGATAGCCCTTAAAGAGCAGCTCGCCAGTGGTCTTATGGTAAAAGTCGTAGAACACGCCGGGACCGGTGATCACTCGCTGCAATCCGCGCACGATCGCATCGCGCTTCTCCCCCGTCATGTCGACGGTGGAAACGGGTTTGTCGTCATCGAAGCGATCGATGATGCTGGCCTGCGCGACGTCGGCGAGACCAGGCTTCAGGTCGGGCGTCCCGGGCGAGAGCACCGCCTGTACCACGTGCGGCTGCATCAGTTTCCCGCCGTTGCCGAAGACCGCGTACGCATTTGCGACCTGCAGTGGCGAGGCAGAGAGGAGCCCCTGGCCGATCGCGAAGAGGATCTGGTCACCGACGTAATACGCCCGACCAGATTCCTTCGAGATCGCGCCGAGGTCGGCCATGCGCTTCTTCAGTGCCTTGCTCGGGATCGTCCCGGCGTACTCGTTCGGCAGGTCGACGTTCGTCGGTGATCCGAATCCGAAGAGCCGCACCTGCTGCTCGAGGATCGGCTGGTAGCCGCGCTCGGTGAGGATCTGTTCGCCGATCTTGTAGAAGAACGCGTCAGAAGACACCGCAAGCGCGGTCTCGACGTTCACTAATCCGTATCGACACGGAGAGCCGGTTGCTCGACAGATCGCATTGCGGAACACACACTTGACACCCTGCTGGCAACGGTCGTCGGGAATGCTCTCCAACTTGTACGAACCGCGGTCGTCGTAGCGATACGACGCTCCGCCGACGAGTTGCCCAGAATTGAGTGCTGCATAGGCAACGAACGGTTTGAACGATGAGCCGAGGTTGTAGCGACCCGACACCGCCCTGTTGACGAGGATCGATTGGTCCGGATCGTCGGTCTGCGGGAAGATCTGTGCGAATTTGTCCTTGGTCACGCCTCCGGTGAACCAGCGCAGGTCGAAACGCGGATACGAGGCCATCGCCACGATCTGTCCCGTGTTGTGGTTGATGACGACGGCAGAGCCCGCTGGCGCCTTGTAGAGCACGGGGTCGGGATTCAACGGATCGATCGTTCCGTCCTCGAGCCGGTTGAAGCCGGCCTCGACCCGACGCCGCAGGACGAGCTGTGTCTCGAGCGCTTGCTCAGTGAACTGCTGGAGTTGCATGTCGATCGACATCTGGATGTCGTTACCGAGCACCGGCTCGACGCGCTCGAGTTGACGAAGTAGACGGCCCTGAGCATCGACCTCGTAGCGCACGTAGCCGGGGGTGCCACGCAAGATCGTCTCGTAGGTCTGTTCGATGCCGTATCCACCGACACGTTCGTTCGGTTCGTAGCCGAGCGACTTGTAGTACGCGAGCGTCGACTCGAGGATCGCACCCATGTAGCCGATTACGTGGCTGCCGATCGCCCCGTATGGATAGTTGCGTCGCCATTCTTCGCGAACGTAAATACCGGGGAAGTCCTCCACGCGTTCGCTCAAGTAGAGCGCGGTCTCCTCGGAGATGTCTTCCTTCAGCGGAAGTGCTTCCAGGAGTCCATATCGCTTGTCCTGGTAGCGGCGCTCGAGTGCCTCGACGGTCATTTGCAGCGGCCCGCTCAAGCGGGCGAAGACCTCGGCACGATTCGAGTCCTTCTTGATCACTTGTCGGTCGATGGTCGCAGTCAGGATTCGCTTGTTGTCTGCGACGATTCGGCCCTTCGCGTCGAAGATCCTGCCCCGCTCGGGCAGGAGTCGAATCGTGCGCGTGCGCACCGACAGCACGATGTCCTCGTTCAACTCCAACTTGACCGACTGGAGGAACCACATGCGAATCCCGAGGATCGACATCAGGATCGCCGCGACGATGCCAAGTGAGACGAGTCGCGATCGGGATGCAGGTGTCGCCATGCGGCTCAGCTACCGAGATTCGCCTTGAGCGTCCAGCGGCTCACGATGAGGGCCAGCGGCGCGCCAAGTGTGTTGATGGTCGTCACCCCGAGCGCGATGAGGACCATGCGCGGTCGCACCCAGCCGCCGATTCCGACCATCGTGAGCGCGAACGGGAAGACGAGTTCCGCGAGGAGCGTCGCTCCGGCCACTCCGGCGATCTTCAGCCACCATGACGGTTCCCGCAGGAAGAACGGGAGCGCGCCAGCTGCTGCGGCCGCGCCGCCGAACACGAGCGAACAGAGCCCGAGTGGCGTGTTGAGGACGCAGTCATACATGAACCCGAGTGTGAGACCGGCGATCGCACCTACCTCGAACCCATAGGTGACTCCCGCGGCTACGGCCATCAGCAACATCAACTGCGCGACGACGCCGAACGGGCGAACGTCGGTAAAGAGCGTCGTCTGCAATCCGAGTACGACGAGGCCGACGAGCACGAGTCGGGACCATCGACTGGCGATGATCGGGAGCAAGCGATCGATCACGGTGTCGTCGTCTCCGTGATCGGTTGATACAGCAAGATGCGTACGAACGACAGGTTCGACAAGTCGGCAACGAGTTCGATTTCGAGGATCGGCCCCGCCGTTCCGAGGCGGCTGATGACGCGCGACACCTTGCCGACGACGATGTCGGGCGGAGCGAGGCTGAGCGAACCGCCCGCCGTCACGATCGGTGTTCCGCTGAGCACCGTGCCGAAGCGTTGCTCCGGGTCGATGAACCTGACGATCGGTACTCGACTCGGTCCGCGACCCTCGAGGATTCCCGTCTCGCGAACGCCGAGCGCACCGGAGGACGGGATCGTGAGCGACGGGACGGACACCTGCACGTTCACACCGGGAGTCGTGGAAGGCGTGACGATCGTTCCCGGGGTGAAGCCCGGGATGGTGGCACTCGCCGGGATCGTCGTCGTGGTGCTGGTCGTCGTCGTCGACGATGCGGCCGTCGCGGCATCGGGGTCTCCGACGGCCGGGGTGTCGAGAGCCTGCGGGGTGTTGACCACCTTCACCGAGAGCGCGTATTCAGGGTCGGTGACGAGCATGACGACGGCGCGATTGGAGAACACCTTCGTCACCTTGCCGACGAGTCCGGCTGCATTCAACACGGGCATGCCGACCTTGATGCCGCTTTCGCTTCCCTGGTTGATTTCGACGGTTTGCGAGTAGTTCGACGGAGCGTCGCCGATCACCTGGGCACTCACGGAATTGATGCCCGCGAGGGTCGGGAGGCCGTTCAGTGCGAGCAATTCCTGGGCGAGTCGCACGGAGGCGGCCGCTGCGACGGCGGCACCCTCCTGCTGGGCGATCTTCTCACGCAGTAGGTCGTTCTCATTGACGACGTCCGAGTAGTCGGTGATCCCGTGCCACACGTTGCCGACGGGACGAGTGACGATGCGCGCCACACCCTCCACCGGACGGAACACGGTGCCGAAGATCGACCGCACGAGCGACGTCGAGCCCGACTGTTGGAGGTCGAGTGTGACGAGGATGATCGAGGTCAGGGCGAGGAGAGCGATCGCTCTCCTGCGCTGCGCGGACATCACTGCCACGATGTGATCTTTGCGTCCTAGTCGAAGGAGGTCTGCGCGGTCAGACCCTTCATCGCATCGATGTTGTCGAGCGTGAGTCCACAACCGAGCACGACCGACTCGAGTGGCTCTGGCGCGAGATACGCATGAATTCCCGTCTCGTTGGTGACACGCTCGGCGAGTCCGGTGAGGAGCGCTCCTCCGCCCGAGAGAACGAGACCGTGACCGATGATGTCTGCGGCAAGCTCGGGCGGGGTCCGCTCGAGGGTGGTCTTGATCGCATCAACGATCATCGTGACCGGACCGTCGAGTGCCTCCCTCACCTCTTCGCTCGTCACGAGTTGGGTGCGCGGGAGCCCCGTAGCCGCATCGCGGCCGCCGACGTCTGCGGACAATTCCTCGGCGAGCGGCCACGCGGAACCGATCTGGATCTTCACGGACTCGGCGGTGTTCTCACCGATGTCGAGCGAGAATTCCTTGTGGAACATCTCCACGATCGCCTCGTTCAAGTCATCACCCGCGACGCGCGCCGAATGGGCCGTCACGATTCCGCCCATCGAAATGACGGCGACTTCGGTCGTGCCACCACCGATGTCGACGATCAGGTTCGCGCTCGGCAAGTGCACTGGCAGTCCCGCACCGATCGCGGCCGCCATCGGTTCCTCGATGATGTACACCGGGCGTCGCGCGCCGGCGAATTCCGCGGCATCTTGCACCGCGCGCCGCTCGACCCCGGTCACCTCGGAGGGGACGCACACGATCATGCGCGGCTTGCTCCAGCGACTCGTGTGCACGCGCTGGATGAAGAATCGGAGCATCTGCTCGCAGACGTCGAAGTCGGCGATCACACCATCCTTCATCGGTCGCACGAGGCGGATGTTTTGGGGCGCCCTACCCCACATGCGTTTGGCCTCGGCCCCGACGGCGACGAGTTGACCGGTGCGGTTGTCGACGGCCGCCATGGACGGCTCGTTGAGCACGATCCCCTCACCCTTCACATAGACGAGGGTGTTGGCGGTGCCGAGGTCGATCGCGATGTCACGACCGAGCGATAACGCACTCCCACCTGGCATGTCTGTCGAGCTCCTCAGTGCAACGGCACCCGGGACGGGCGATGAATGACTAAATCCTACCGAGCGACGCCTCGGCGTGAGCGACGCTCACGACCTACAGATTGGGAAAGAAAATGCCGATCTCACGCGCGGCCGATGCCGCGGAGTCGGAACCGTGCACGAGGTTCTCGGTGAAGATCGTGCCGAAGTCGCCACGAATCGTGCCGGGAGCTGCCGAGCGAGGATTGGTCGTGCCCATCATCGCGCGCACGATCTCCCACGTGTCCTCTGGACCCTCCACGACGAGTGCGACCACTGGACTGCGCGACATGAACGCGACGAGCTCGGCATAGAAGCCCTTGCCCTTGTGTTCCTCGTAGTGACGCTCGAGGGTCGCGGCATCGAGCGTGCGCAATTCCATCGCGACGAGCTTCAGACCCTTCTGTTCGAATCGGGACAGGATCGCGCCAACCAACTGGCGTTCGACTGCATCGGGCTTGAGGAGGACGAGGGTTCTGTTGCTCACGCGCTACAGGCTACGGCGCAGGGCCGTGCGGGCACTACCCACCACGTACAACGATCCGGCGACGAGAATCGCGTCGTCCTCGCTCGCGACAGACAACGCCTTTGCGCACGCCTCTTCGACGCTTGTGCATTCGAGCACCTCGTCGCAGCCCATCGAGCGTGCGGTGGATGCAAGCACGGCCGACTCGAGGCCGCGTGGTGACGGCGCGGTGCAGGTGATGACCACATCGAAGTCGTCAACACGAAGCGCGCCGAGCGTCAATTCGGGATCCCTCCCCTTCAACGTCCCGACGACGAGGATGCGACGACCGACGGGGCTGAAGTCGTCGAAGAAGACCGCCGCACAGACGTCCGCACCCGCGGGATTGTGCGCACCGTCGATGATGACGAGTGGATGATGCCCGAGCACCTCGAATCGACCGGGCATCTCGACCGTCGACATCCCCTCGCGCAACACCTCGTCGTCGACGGGCGCATCGAAGAATTCCTCGACGGCGACGATGGCGATCGAAGCATTATCCCCCTGGTGGCGACCGTGCAGCGGAACCATCACGTCTCGATACACGGTCCTCGGCGTGGACACGTCGAGCAGGCGTCCGCCCACGGCGAGTTCGTTGCTGATGCAGTCGAAGTGCTCGATGCGCCGCACGAGACCACGGGATGGCGCCTCAGCCCAGATCGAGTTCAGGTCGTCGTTCACGTCGCCGATCACGAGCGAGCTCTCCGACTTGGAAATCCCGACCTTCTCGCGGGCGATGTCGGCAAGAGTCGGTCCGGCGAATTCGGTGTGGTCGAGATCGATGTTGGTGATCACCGCGACCTGCGACTGAACGACGTTCGTCGCATCCCAGCGACCGAGCATCCCGACCTCGATCACCGCGACGTCGACGGCCTCGTCGGCGAAGTGGCGAAAGGCGCTCGCCGTCATGATCTCGAAGTACGTCGGGCGGACGCCGGAGATCGCTTCGACGTCGGCCACCGCCGCGACGCACGCGGCGAAATCGTCCTCCGAGATCGGCACTCCATTGCGCGAGATGCGCTCGGTGAGGTGTTCGAGGTGTGGGCTCGTGTAGGTCCCTACGTGGAGACCGTGCGCCATCAACAACTTCGTGATCATCTGCGTCGTGGAGCCCTTGCCGTTGGTGCCCGTCACGTGGATCACGGGATAACTGAGGTGTGGGTCACCCATTACGTCCATCAGCCTCGTGATGTTGTTCAGGGATGGAGCCTCTACGCGACCCGTCTTTTCGTAACTCGCATGCTCGTCGAGATAGACGAGTGCTTCGTCGAACCGCATGGCCTAGAGATTAAGGTCAGGATGCCGCGCGGCGTTGGCGGGCAACCTTGGCACTGCGAGGAATGAGCGTCGGCATCGTCTTTTCAGTCACTGCATCGGCATCGACGATGACGCGAGCGATGTCCGTTCGACCCGGCAGGTCGTACATCGTGTTCAGAAGCACCTCTTCGAGGATTGCGCGCAATCCACGCGCACCGGTTCCGCGGGCCAGGGCCTGATCGGCGATCGCGACGAGTCCCGCCGGCGTGATCTCCAGTTCGATGTCCTCGAATTCGAAGAACTTCTGGTACTGCTTGACGAGCGCGTTCTTCGGCTCGGTGAGGATTTGGATCAGTGCCTGCTGGTCGAGGGCGTGCACCGCCCCGATCATCGGGAGGCGCCCGATGAACTCGGGAATCATGCCGAACTTCATGAGGTCCTCGGGGAGCACTTGGGCAAAGAGTTCGCCGGGGTCCTTCTCGGACTTGGATCGAACGGTGGCGTGGAAGCCGACGCCCTTGTGGCCGATGCGCGACTCGATGATCTGGTCGAGACCGGCGAATGCGCCACCGACGATGAACAACACGTTCGTGGTGTCGATCTGGATGAACTCCTGGTGTGGATGCTTGCGACCACCCTGCGGTGGCACGGAGGCGACCGTTCCCTCGAGGATCTTGAGGAGCGCCTGTTGCACACCCTCGCCCGAAACGTCGCGGGTGATCGAGGGATTCTCGCTCTTGCGCGCGACCTTGTCGATCTCGTCGATGTAGATGATGCCGGTCTCGGCCCGCTTCACGTCGAAGTCGGCTGCTTGCAACAGCTTGAGGAGGATGTTCTCGACGTCCTCGCCGACGTAACCAGCTTCGGTGAGTGCGGTCGCATCGGCGATCGCGAACGGAACGTTGAGCATGCGCGCGAGCGTCTGGGCCATGTGCGTCTTGCCGCACCCAGTCGGACCGAGGAGCAAGATGTTGCTCTTCTGGAGTTCGACCTCGTCCCGGCGCTGCGCACCCGACGCCTTGTGCTTGATGCGCCGGTAGTGGTTGAACACCGCGACAGCGAGCACCTTCTTGGCCTGGTCTTGACCGACGACGTACTCATCGAGGAACGAACGGATGTCGCGCGGGATGGGAAGCTCGGCGATTCCGGAATCGACGTTCTTGACGAATTCCTCGTCGATGATCTCGTTGCAGAGGTCGATGCACTCGTCGCAGATGTAGACGCTCGGACCAGCGATGAGTTTCTTGACCTGCTTCTGCGACTTTCCGCAGAACGAACACTTCACCAATTCGGCGGTGTCACCAAACTTTGCCATGTGTCAGTCGATCCTCAGCGAATCGGTCCGGTGCGATCGGCGAGGGAACGTTCGGTGATGATCTCGTCGATCACCCCGTAGGCAAGGGCGGCATCCGCTTCCATCACGAAGTCACGGTCGGTGTCGGTGTGAATGCGTTCGATCGGTTGGCCAGTGTGACGAGCGAGGATCTGTTCGAGCAACTCGCGCATGCGCAAGATTTCTCGCGCGGCGATCTCGAGGTCGGTGACCTGGGCGTATCCGACCTGGCCGTATGGCTGGTGCAACAACACGCGCGAGTGTGGCAGCGCGAGGCGCTTGCCCTTCGTTCCCGCAGCGAGCAGGACGGCGGCGGCCGACGCGGCCTGGCCCAAACAGATCGTGGCGATGTCGTTCTTGATGAACTGCATCGTGTCGTAGATGGCAAACAGCGCGGTGATGTCGCCCCCGGGGCTGTTGATGTAGATGTTGATGTCCTTGTCCGGGTTCTCGCTCTCCAAATGGATGAGCTGGGCGCAGATCAGGTTCGCGATCGTGTCGTCGATCGGGGTGCCGAGGAAGATGATGTTCTCCTTGAGCAGCCGGCTGTACAGGTCGTAGACGCGCTCGCCCCTACTGGTCTGTTCGGTGACGTTCGGAACGTAATAGTTCCGCATCACGGTTCGGTCCTGCATGGCGCCATCTCCTCGGGGTTGCCGTCAGCCCCAAATAGTAGTTGGGGGTGTGCGCTATTGGGCGGAATCGGCGTCACTCTCGCCAAACAAGGTGTCCGCGGCGATCGCGTTCCCCTTGTCGTCCACGAGGGTGGAGTTTCGCAGCAACCAATCGACGGCCTTCGACTTGCGGATCTGGGCCACCAAGTCGACCATCATGTCCTGCTTCTCGTATGCCTTGCGCACCTCTGCCGCCTTGCGATTGACCTGCATGGCGATGCGATCGATTTCCTTGTCGATGTCGGCGTCTTCGACGACGATGTCACGTGCCGTCGCGACTGCTCGCAGCGCGAGGTCGACCTTGACCGCCTTCGTGGATTCGCCGCGCATCATCTCGACGAACACCTCGGCCGATTGACCCGTCACCGACAACCACTGGTCGAAGGAAATTCCCTGTGCCTGGAACTGTTCCATCGTCGCGCGTACGCGACCCTGCAGGTCGCTTTGCACCATCGCGTCCGGAGCGTCGATCGTGACGAGCTCGGAGAGCGCCGCGGTCGTCCGCTCGACGAACACCGAGCGACACTGCCCGAGCTTCATCGTCTCGATGCGCTCCCGCAGGGATGCACGCCACGCATCGACGGTGTCGAATTCGCCGATCGTCGACTTGACCCATTCGTCGGTGAGATCCTCGAGGACCATTTCCTGGACTTTCTTCACCGTCACGACGAAGTCGGAAACTTCTTCGGTGCCGTTCGGGGCATCCGAGAACTCGATCGTCGAGCCGATCGATGCGCCGATCAACTGGTCGTCGAACTTCGGCGACACCCACGCCTTGCCGACCTCGTACGACCAGTCGTTGACGTTGAGGCCGGGCACCGGATTGCCGTCTCGCGTTCCCGCGAGGTCGACCGACACCGTGTCACCCTTTTGCACCGCACGCTCGACGTCGCGGAGTGAACCGTGGCGACGGCGCTCGGTCTCGAGTGCCTCGTCGACTTCGCTCTCCTCCACGACGAGTGTCGGCAACTCCACGCGCAACGAGTCGTATCCGGCGACGGTGATCTCGGGGCGAACCTCGCACGTCGCGTCGAAGGCGACGGCACCTTCTTTTTCACCCTTGGTGATATCGATCGCCGGCGTGGCGATGAGATCGACGTCGTGCTCGCGCACGGCGAGGGTGAGGTATTCGGGAATTGCGTCCTGGATCGCCTGACCGCGCGCGGCATCGCGACCGATCTGGGCCTCGAGCACCTTGCGCGGCGCCTTGCCCTGGCGGAACCCGGGTACGCGAATCTCCTTGGCGATCTTGCGGAATGCGTCGTCAATGTTGCGGTCGAATTCGACTTCGTCGATCTCGATGGTCAGCTTGACCTTGTTGCCCTCGAGGGTCTCAATGGTGCTCTTCACAGGGCGAAAAGTGTACCCTTGGCAGTCGTGACAGCCTCGTGGAAACCACACGCACTTGCCACTCCGCACGAGGGCCAAATCAACTTGAAGACCGGCGACAAAGTGCGCTCCACGGTCGAAATCGACGGGGTCCCGCTCGGCTCCGAGGGCAAGGTCATCCTGGCCAATGGTTTCAACTGGCTCCGCTATCGGGTGCGCTTCACCAACGGCGTCGAAAAAGGTGATCTCGACCATCGCCACCTCGAGCCGATCGGCCGTGCCGCCAAGCGTCTGGCCCGTGCCGCCAAGCGCGCCAATTCCTGAACCCGTGACCTCGATCGCGTCGCGCTTCCCTGGACTGGCCAACGGCTGGGCCCGCTTCGACGGTCCAGCAGGCACGCAGATGGTCGACGTCGCGATCCGCGCGATGGCCGACTGGGCCGCGAGTGGACACAACGCCAACACCGGCGGTTCTTTTGCGGCGGCCCAAGAGTGCGATGCGTTGCTCACTCGAACCCGGGACGTCGTCGGGCAGCTCTTCAACGCCGACCCGACCGGCATCTGTCTTGGCGCCAACATGACGACGATGACGTTCGCACTGACGCGGGCGATCGCACGCACGCTGACGCCGAACGATCGTGTCGTCGGCACGATGCTCGACCACGACGCCAATGTCTCCCCGTGGCGTATCGCCTGTGAAACCTCCGGCGCAGAGCACGTGCTCGCGCCGTTCGACGTCGACTCCGGCATCCTCGATCCAGCACGAGTGATCGAACTCATCACGCCGAACACGAAGTGGGTGGCGATCACCGGTGCGTCCAACCTGATCGGCACGGCCCCCGACCTCGCACCCGTCATCGCCGCCGCACACGCAGTCGGCGCGCGCGTGTTCGTGGACGCGGTACACCTCGCCGTCCATCGACCGATCGACGTCGCCTCGCTCGGCTGCGACGTCCTCGCGACGTCCCCATATAAGTGGTATGGCCCGCACGCAGGCGTCCTGTGCATCCAACCCGACGTCCTCAACTCGCTCCCCGTCGCCAAGGTGCGACCGGCGGAAAACGTCGGACCCCGACGATTCGAGACCGGAACGCCGAACTTCGAGGGCATCGCCGCGGTCGAAGCCGCGGCTCGGTTCCTCCTCGAGGAGGACATGCACAAGGTGATGGCCGCCGAGAACGATGTGTTTGCCCCGCTCCTTGACGGACTCCTCGCGATCGACGGAGTCCAGGTCTGGGGCCGCAAGTCGATGGACGGTCGTGTGCCCACGGTGTCGTTCACGATGCGTGGCCACCATCCCGATGCGATCGCCGATGAACTCGCGCGCAACAAGATCGCGGTGTGGTCGGGACACTCCTACGCCGTCGAAGCGGTGCGACACATGGGGCTCGCAGAGTCAGGCGGCGTCGTTCGTGCAGGGGTCACTCGCTACGTCTCACACGACGACGTCACGCGACTCCTCGATGTCGTTCGCTCGCTCGCACGGTGACCGAGGTCGCTGTTCGGTAGAGTGTCGAGGCCCGGGGAGTGGCGCAGTTGGTAGCGTGCCTGGTTTGGGACCAGGAGGCCGGGGGTTCAAGTCCCCCCTCCCCGACCAGAGTCAGTGCAATTCGCCCCGAGCGATGCAGTCGGTGAGCGCATCGACGAATCCCCCGAGTGGCTGATCCTCCTCGATCACCGGGACGATTCGGCCACCTACTTCGAGCACCGTTGTGGCCGCGCGACCCCATCGACGCGGTTGTCGTAGCGAGATGAGCTGATGCGCGGTGAACGCCTCGATTGCCACGAGTCGACGCAACGATTCGACTTGACGAGTCAACTTCTCGACGACGAGGGGCAACTGCGTCGCGACGTCCTCCGTGCCCTCGGAGAGTGCGAAGAAGTCGAGGCTGCCCGGGCTTGCCTCGAAGCGAACCCGCGTCGCCATCGCCGCCGCGGACTTCATCAATGCGTTGAACCCGACACTTTGCCCTTCCTCGGGAGCAAGGAATCGCGGCACGTCTGGAATCGTGTGGTTGGCCATCTTGATCGTGCGATTCACGGCCGCATTCGACCAATGAGCGAGCGCGATCGAAAGCGCGTCACCTGCGACCGCCGCAGCAACTGGCTGGAAATTCACCGACGACCGAACGACGCGCGACTCGTGCAACACCACTGGGCTATCGGTGCTTTCGTTGACTTCGCCGACGATGAGACTCGTGAAGCCCCCGACGCAGTCGGTGATCGCCGCAATGAGTGGGACCAAAGCGCGAAAACTGATCGGGTGTTGGGCCCGACCGATCGCTCCGTCTTCGATGATCCACGAGCCGGTGAGGAGTTCCATGATTCGCCGACTCGCCTCGCGACCACCAGGTATGGCCTTCGTCGACGTCACTTCTTCGGTGAACGGCGACGGATTCACTCCGTAGCCCTCGCATGCAGCGACGGCTGAGATCGTGGCCGCGTCAAGAACGTTGCGCAACGCCGCTACGTACTCGATCGCGCGTGCTTGAGTGACGGCTCCGGAGTTGAACAATCCGAGTGCATCCTTCGCCCCGAGGTCGACGGGTTGTCGCCCAATGGAGGCGAGCCCCTCTGATGCGGACATCCGCACTCCCCGGACCCAGACCTCACCCACGCCGATCGCGGTCGCACACAACTGTGCGCATTGTCCGAGGTCACTCGAGCCGATCGAGCCGAGTGAGGAAACGACCGGCGTGATGTTTGCGTTGTACATCGCCACGAGTTGTTCCACGACGTTCGGGGAGACCGCCGAATACCCGAGGCCGAGGTTCACGATTCGAAGCCCGAGCGCGCGTCGACACGATTCCTCGGAGAGCGGGTCGCCGACGCCGACGATACGAGCGCTGATCACCTTTTGCTCGTAATCGGGCACCGAAGATCGCTCGATCGGCATCGTCACTTTGCTTCCTAGACCGACGGTCAGTCCGTACACGATCGAACCCCGTGCGAGTTCTTCATGTGCGATGTCCCGCGCGTTGGCGATTCGCGTCCACGCCGAATCGGCGATCGTCAGCTGAGTCTCGGGTCGACCGAGTGCGATCATCTCCTCGAGGGTGAGAGGGGAAACACCGACAACGACGTTCATGAGTAGCGCAGTTTCTGCCCGACTCCGAGCGCTGAGGCCTTCTTCAGCATCGCGTGGCCGAGCGCGATGTCCGACAACGACAAACCGCGATGCCACAACAACGTCGTCTCGTCGTCGCTCTCCCGCCCGACTTTCTCGCCGACCACGATCTGGCAGAGCTCTGCATGCAGGGTCGATTCACTCAAGTGCCCCTGCTCGACGTGTGCGCGAAGTGCTCCGAACTTGCCGTTCTTGCACTGGCCCCAATCGTCGACGACAACCTTGTCGATGACGGTGAGCAGGTCATCTTCGAGCGCGCTCATCGTTCCGTATGGCACGACGAAGGCGCCTCGTGCGATCCATTCGGTACGCAACATCACCTCCGGTCGCTCGAGGCGGGAGGCTTCGACGACGACGTCGGCATCGCGCACGCAGCTCTCCCAATCACTCGTGACGACGATCCGTTTGCCGAGGTCCTCGGTAAGTTGCCGAGCGAAGGCCTCGCGGCTCTCGGGGCGACGAGAGTGCACGCGAATCTCGTCGAAGTCGAACAGATGGTCCAATAATCGGACATTCCAATATGCGGTGCCGCGGGCTCCGACGTGACCGAGCACTTTCGAACCCTTGCGCGCGAGGTGTTTCGCGCCGATCGCAGTCACCGCACCCGTGCGCATGTCGGTGAGATACGAGGCGTCGATGACCGCACGCGGCTGACCCGTTCGGCGATCCATCAGGTTCAGGAGCGCGAGTTCACTCGGCAGTCCGAGTGCGTAGTTGTCGACGAAGTCGCCGACGACCTTCACGCCGGCGACGTCGATGTCTCCACCGAGCGAGCCACGCAGGACGTTGAAATGCCCGTTCGACACGCCAGGCTCGAGATGCACGCGGGGTTCGATGACCGCATCGCCGTGACCCTGCAGCCGCAGACCGTCTTCGACCGCGCCGATGATCTCGTCGTCGGTGAGCGAAAGTCGCTCGACATCGAGCCGACTGAGGTAGTCGATCGACGATTCCGGCATCTTGTCGTGTGACATTGTCGGTCAGCCAACCGCAATCGTCTCGACGCGCGACGTCATCGAGTCGAGCACGTGCACGACCGGAGTGACCCCGATGCCAGGTCCCGTCGGCACGTCCAGGTAGCCGTCACGCAACTCGAACGGCTCGGTGACGTCGGTCGTGAAGTACCGCTTCGACGCGGACGTGTCGCCCGGGAGCGTGAAGCCCGGCAACGCGGCGAGTGCGAGGTTTGCCGCACGACCGATGCCCGTCTCGAGCATTCCCCCACACCACACGGGCGCGCCTCGCGACAGACACAGGTCGTGGATCTTCTTCGCCTCGAGGTAGCCACCGACGCGACCCGGCTTGATGTTGATGATCGAACATGCACCGATGTCGAGCGCACCCCGGGCGACCTCGACCGTCGTGATCGATTCATCGAGACAGATGGGAGTGCGAACGCGCTTGGCGAGATCCACGTTGCCGACGAGGTCCTCCTCGGGCAACGGTTGTTCGATGAGGAGCAGGTCGTAGGGGTCGAGTCGCGCCAAGTGATCGGCGTCCTCGACTCGATATGCCGCGTTTGCGTCCACCTGCAACAACATCGAGTCGCCGAACGCCTCGCGCACCGCGCGCACCGGCTCGATGTCGCGCCCGGGTTCGATCTTCAACTTGATGCGCACGTAGCCGTCCGCGACGTACCCGGCTACGACGTTGAGGAGCGCATCGATCGACGGCTGGATACCGACAGACACGCCAGAGGCGACGCGGGACTGCGTCGCACCGAGGAACGTCGCAAGCGACACGCCCTCGAGCCTCGTGAAATAGTCGAGCAGTGCGGCCTCGAGCGTGGCCTTGGCCATGTAGTTGCCCCGAAATTGTGTGAGTGATCCGAGCACGGACTCCAGCGTCGAATCGGGTTTCACGCACGGGATGAGGTATCGCCGAAGGACGTCCTCGCAGCCATCGACGTATTCGGACGAATACAACGGGTCGGTCATCGCAACGCACTCGCCCCAGCCCTCTGCTTCGTCACCGATGACGCGAACGTAGAGCAAGTTGCGATCGGTCTCGACGCCGAATGACGTCTGGAATGGCGCAACGAGTTCGATGTACGCGCGACGGATCTCGATACTGCGAATGGTCATCTTTTCGTCCCCGATCGATCGTGCGACTCGCGCAACACGTACTCGTACCGATCATTCAACCCGACGACGACCGCACCCCGCGACTGCGCGCCGAGGAACGCTTCTCGCTGGGTGTCTCGCCATCGGCCGGATTCTGTGCGATCGCTCAGACGCAGGGATTCGATGTCCGGCGGCGTCGGGATGAGGATGTCCGACGGCTCGGGCACGACGAACGACGCCCGTCGTGGTTCGTCACGAGTCGCGACGTCCCACCTCACGAGCACCCGGTCGCTTCGTTCACCTGCATTGATCCCGTCGTCGAGCTCGCCGTAGAAGTTGGTGTGGTACCCGAGCACCTCGACACCGAGCTTGACGACGTTGAACCATGCGTTGCGTCGGACGAGCGGATCGAACGTCCACGTGATGGTGGCAAAGCCGTTGTCCTTGGCCCACCTCCACTGGTGCAACTTGATCGCCTCACCGATGCCGTGCCCGGCTCGATTGGCAAAGACCCCCGCCGCATGGGAGTGCAGGTTGGGGTGCGACTCGCCAGCAAGCGGCGTCCCGACGAGTCCGAACGCCGCACCGATCGGCTCGCCGGCCACCTCGACGATCGACCCGTAGCCCCCATTGTGCAGGCTGGCCACGATGATCTCGGGAGAAACCATCATCTTCACGCTCCAGACCTCATCGAAAACCGCCGAGATCACGGCTGCATCGGCGGGACTGTGCGCCAGGCGAATCCGGAAGTCAACCGACATTGGTCGCCACACTACCGATCAGTAAAGATGGAGCACATGCCCGTCACCGTCACCGTCGTCGATCATCCCGTGGCCGCAGAAGCACTCACCCACCTGCGCGACCAGAACACCTCGAACCAGATGTTCCGAGCGGAGATGCGCAGGTTGTCGCTCGTCGTCATCGCCGAGGCGACACGAAGCGTGCCGACGGAAAAGATTCGCGTGACGACGCCACTCGCCGAAACTGACGGCGTTCGCATCGCGCGACGACCGGTGCTCGTTCCGATCCTGCGCGCGGGGCTCGGCATGCTCCCCGCGGCGATGGAGCTCCTCCCCGACGCCGACATCGCCGTCGTCGGTGTGCAGCGCGATGAGCACACCCATGAGCCGAGCGAATACGTGGCCAAGCTTCCGACACATCTCAACGGGCGACACTGCCTCGTGCTCGATCCGATGCTCGCCACCGGCGGCTCGCTCGAACACGGCTGTCGCATCCTCGCCGACCGTGGCGCCCAACAGCCGATCACCATCGCGTGCGTGCTCGCGGCGCCGGAAGGCATCGCGTTCCTCGACAAGAGCGACATGAACCTGCACATCGTGACCGCGTCGGTCGATGAGCGCCTGAACGAAAACGCATTCATCGTCCCCGGACTGGGCGACGCGGGCGACCGCCAATTCGGTCCGCCGAACTGATCAGCCGAAGAAACTCGCCGCGACGTCGTCGAACAACTCGCGATCGATGAATCGCGTCTTGCCGCGAGTCACGGACATTGATTCACTGACGATCTGCCCGCACCTCAGGGCGACCATCTTCCCCCATGCCCGCTCGTGCACGAGGTCGACGACGCCAAGCCCGAATCGCGTGGCGAGCACACGGTCGTAGCTCGTCGGCGTACCACCGCGCTGGATGTGACCGAGCTGGACGACGCGCGATTCATATCCCGTGCGCTTGGACAACTCCGACCCGATGACGTGTGAGAGGTCACCAAGTTTTTCGTTCCCGTAGTG
>CAYFJS010000009.1:0-24440 GCA_964343495.1 uncultured Acidimicrobium sp.
GGACGAAAACTCGGTTGAGAGAGCCCTTGAAATCTATCAGCGGCGATTTTGGTTTCACCCTGGCGAATCGTCAACCACGGGGAATATGCCTGCTTGGGCCGTCACCATCCAGTCGAGCAACCACCCCAGGTAGCCGTAGAGCTGGTGTTGACCGAAAGTGGGATCTGACTCGTCGACGTCGTCGTGGTCGCCTTCGTTGACGGCAAGCAAGGTGCCGAGGAGGAGTCGGATGCCGTTTGTCGACTTCATTAGGGCATCGAGGTCTGCTTGGGCGAGTGTGATCACGTCAGCGCTCGCTGTTCGATCAATGAGATGGCGCACATGGTCAATCGAATGGATGTGTGAGGTGAGGAGCTCTGAACGCATGAGTCGCTGGTATTCCTCGTCGTGTTCTGGATCTTGGTGGTACGCCGTCGGAAAGAGTCGTCTCACGGTGTCTGAATCCTGACCATCGGTCAACACATTGCGAAACTGACCAAAGAGCTGGTTCAGCACTTCTCGATCTGAGCGGTCGATGGTGAGGTGGTAGGTCCCGTCAGCGTTCCTTGCGAGTGGTCCACGAATCGTCACAACTGGCCTGAGTCCTCTTTTTGCATCGTTGCCCAAAGACCGTGTTCGTGGAGGCGATACACGTCGATCTCAGCTTTCTCACGACTTCCCTGGGATACGACAGCGCGACCTTTTTCGTGGACGTCGAGCATCAGTTTCGTCGCCTTTTCGAGGCTGTACCCGAACAACTTTTGAAAGACCAGCGTCACATACGACATCAGGTTGATCGGGTCATTCCACACCAGCACAATCCAGGGTCGATCGACTTGAGTCTCGTGTTCTGGTTCGGCGCTGCGAACGTCGAGTGGACTGTCAACGACTTCCGGCACACCCCCATTGTGTCGGGGTGTGACATGAAGCGGTGCGACGCACACCGATTGCCTCGTTGCAGACGTCAGCCGTAGCCTGAAGGCGTGCCACTTGGCGTTCGTCCCCTCGTCCCGTCGCGGATCTTCAGTCATCGTCCCAACGCCAGCCAGAAGCCACGCGGTGGAATTTGGGCATACGTTGCGTTGACGAAACCTCGAATCGTCGAATTGCTTCTTGTCACGACGATTCCGACAATGGTTCTTGCCGAGCGCGGGTGGCCATCAGTGTCACTGATGGTGGCGACCGTGTGCGGTGGCGCACTCGCGGCAGGTGGAGCAAACGCAATCAACATGGTCATCGATCGAGACATCGATGCGTTGATGGAGCGAACGCGAAATCGACCGCTGGTCACAGGCGCGCTCACCCCGGTGCGGGCCTTCATTTTTGCGATCATTCTCGAGATCGCCGCCGCAGGGGTTCTCGTCTGGAGAGCAAACGTCTTGGCGGCCCTCCTCGCGTTGTCGGCGACGGTGTTCTACGTCGTGATCTACTCCCTCTGGTTGAAGCGCACGAGCAAACAGAACATCGTGATCGGCGGTGCTGCCGGCGCGGTTCCCGTGCTCGTGGGGTGGGCAGCAGTAACGAATGCCCTTGGCTGGACCCCGATCGTCCTTTTTGCGGTCATCTTCCTCTGGACACCACCGCACTTTTGGGCACTGGCAATCCGGCATGAGGATGACTATCGAGCGGCAGGCGTGCCGATGTTGCCCGCGGTGGTGCCGATTCGCGAGACGGTCGCGTCCATGGTGCGCTACAGCGTCCTGTTGGTCGCGGTCTCGCTCGCCCTTGTGCCGATTGCAGATCTCGGTCTGATCTATGGAATTACAGCCCTGATATTCGGGGTGGCGTTTGTCATCGGAACTGTCCGGCTCGGGTCCGATCCCACCGACGCGAAGTCGATGCGCTTGTTTTCGTTCTCCATTACTTATGTCACGGTCCTCTTCGTCGCCATGATGGCGGACGTCTTGATTTTGGGCTGAAACTCGCGCCGCGAGAAGTTCGGACCCAGACCCTGCCCATTGTTAGTGTCGTATCCGTCATGTCTGCGGTCAGCGCACCCTCTGCGATCAGCTCAAGCCCTTCCGAACCCCTAGTGGGTGCCGTGGGGGCATGGCTGACGACGACCGATCACAAGCGAATCGGCCGACTTTTCATCGGGTTGAGCGTCTTCTGGTTATTGGGAGTCAGTTCCGTTGCAACAATCCTCGGATTCGAACGAGTTGCAGACGCTACGAACACCTTTAACGTCAATGCGGTCCCGCAGTTATTCGCCTTCACCCGAGTCGGGCTCATGTTCGGCGTGGCACTCCCGATGTTGATCGGGCTCGCCATCGCAGTGGTCCCTCTCCAGGTTGGTGCACGATCCATTGCAGTGGCGCGGGTTGCGGCCCTTGGGTTCTGGGCATGGGCAGCCGGGAGCGCGATGGTCATCGTCTCGATCGTCGGCAACGGAGGACCTGGCGGTGGCAATGTGGACCTCGTCGACGTCTACCTCCTCGGTTTGGGTCTTGGACTCGTCGGCTTACTCGCGGCAGCGGTGTCGCTGTGTACGACGGTGATGACCGCGCGGTGTCCGGGAATGACGCTTGACCGAGTTCCGATGTTCAGCTGGTCGGCGCTCGTGGCCGCCGTCTCGGTGCTGTTGACCGTCCCGGTCGCTCTTGGCACCGTCATTTTTGTCGCGGTAGATCACCACTTTGGCCGCCTTGTGTTTGGTGGAAACAAGGGAATCGACACGTGGCTTGGTTGGTCGCTTGGTCATCCGCAGTCATTCGTCTACGCATTGATGTCCTTCGGGATCCTCGCGGACATCGCCCCAGTTGCTGCTCGTCGTCGTCAGCTCCTTCGAGGAGGGATGCTCGTGGCGATTGGTCTGATCTCGGCGGTGGTGCTCGGTGCGGTTACCCAGACCTCGCAAGTTTTTGACTGGAGTGGGACGCCTTCCGACAAAGCATCCAGCTTCATTCCGTACGCATTGTTCAATCTGCTTCCTCTCCTCGGTGCCGTTCTCGTGATTGGTCTCGCGTTGTTCACTCTGGTCAACGGCAAGCCACGTTTGCTCGCACCATTCGTCCCAGCCTTCCTTGGAGTTGGAATGGTGGTCACGGGCATGCTTGGCAGTGCGATCGAGCACATCTCCAGTGCGGGGCTCATCGGTACCGTCTTCGGTGAAGGTGTCAACTACTACATCGGTTATGGCGCGGTCTTGAGTGCGTTCGCCGGAATCGTGTACTGGGCACCGAAATTGTGGGGCTCGACGCCCCCAGCGCCGGCCGTGCTTGGACTCTCCGGGCTCGCGGTCATCGGGATCGTGTTGTCGAGTCTCCCGTATTACATCGCTGGTTTTGCAGATCAGCCTGCTTCGGCGGTGGGAGACTTCGATTACAGCGGGCCATCGTCATTGTGGAACGGTGCGAGCATGGTTGGACATGGCCTAATCGCAGTGGTCACACTGCTCGCTTTCGTCGGACATTTTCGTGGTCGGACCGTAGCGACGGAAGATCCCTATGACGCGCACACCCTCGAGTGGATGACGGCTTCGCCGGCACCATCGGGGAACTTTGACGAGACACCGCGCGTTTCATCATCGACACCGCTCCTTGACACGAAGATCCCTGCGGAGACGCGATCATGAGCACCCCAACTGATCGTCAGCTGCCGGCTGGCGCACCACCAGCTGCGCGCAACACGATCCTCGTTGCAGCGGGTGCGGTCGCCGTCGCTGGGACGATGTTGATGTACGGAATGCTGGCGATGTGGTTCAAGTTCCGTGACGCTGCTCCGTTGCGTGCGGCGAAGAACGGGAAGATGATCCGTGACTGGTTGCCCGCAGATATTGCAATCCCAGAAGTCGCGACCAATACCTTGATGATCACGATTGTCGTCACGTGCGTGATGGCACAGTGGGCCGTGTATTCGGCCAAACGAAATGATGCATCGCACGCCGGTCTCGCCCTCGTCGTGACGTCAATTCTGGGTGTGGCGCTCATCAACGGTCAGGCTGCGGTGTACATGCAAATGGGCATCGGAATTCTCGACGGCCCATACCAAACGATGTTCTACGCGGTGACGGGAACCATGCTCTTTCTTCTCGTCACGGGGCTTGCTTTTTCCGTGACCACGATGTTCCGCGTCTATGCGGGGCGAGTTCGTGACCATCAGGTCGTGAGCGCGCACGCTCTCTATTGGTATTTCCTAGCGGTGACGTTCCTCGCCATGTGGTTCGTCGTGTACGTACAGAAGTAGGCGCAGATGTTCACGACCGGATCCAAGTACTTCCTCGGCTTGAGCGCACTGTCGGCTGTCGCGCTTGGGGTTTATCTGATCTTCGTGGGCCCGTCGTCAATCGGGGCGACCGCACTGTTCGGAATGATCGCCGCAACTGGTCTGTTGGCTGGATTGGCGTTGTCCACCCGTGACGGGGACGTTGACTCAGCCGCAGGTGCTCAAGCCAGCAACTCGAATCCCTCCGCGAGTATGTGGCCGATTGTCGCGGTGGGCGGAGCGGTCGTCCTCCTTCTCGGAACGATCACGACACCGATCGTTTTCATTCTGGGAATCGTCGTGCTGTTGGCCGCTTTCGTCGAGTGGGTGGTTCAGGCGTGGAGTGAGCGCGCCTCTGGGGATGCCACCTACAACGACCAGGTTCGCAAGCGAGTCCTCAACCCACTCGAGTATCCAGTCCTTGCGGCGGTCGGTCTCGGTGTCGTCATCTTCTCGTTCTCCCGAATCATGTTGGCGATCGACAAGAGTGCAGGCGCCGTCGGGTTCATCGTTGCGGCATCACTCGTGCTCCTCGGCGGAATTCTCTTTTCCACACGCCCGAACCTGAAGCGCAGCATCGTGACGGGAATCTGCGTGGTGGGTGCGGTGGGTTTGGTTGCGTCCGGAATCGCCGGCATGGGTTCCGGGATTCGCGAAGAGCTCGTTCAAGCCGCAGAGGAAGGTCACTATTCGCATCGTGACTGCGGTCCGGAGAAGTCCGAGCACGGCGACAAGCTCGCGCTGGAATCGGTGTCGGCAAAGAGCAGCGTGATCGCGACGATCGAGTACGTCGACGGCAAGTTGATTGCGAATGCCCAGGGAGTCCACGGGGCTCAGGACACCTTGACCATTCCACGATCGAACCCGTCGAACATCCTCTTCCGCAACAAGACTGATGGTGAGTTTCGCCTCGTCGCTCATCTCGGTGAGCGACCCGTCACCGATGGTGTGGTCGAAAAGGTGGAGGAGTGCACACAACTCATCCCTCAGGGCGCAGAGCAGTTCTTGACCCTCACCATCCCCAAGCCTGCAGTCGATAAGCCCTACACCTTGGAAATTGCTGGCGTTGACGGTCAGGCCATCCAGGTGATCGTCCCGTGAATCACGAACGCACGTATTCCCGTGCTTCTGGACGCGTCAATAGGCTGAAGAGCATGTTCCCGCGCGTTCGCAACGGCGTACTGCTTGGACTCGGTGCACTCCTCCTATCCAGTTGTGCGTCGAACGCTCCGCAAGACACGTGGGCCCCGAAGGGTCCAAACGCCAAGACGATCGACGATCTGCAAAAGCCGGTGTTCGCCGTTGCAGGAATCGTCGGTCTCATCGTCGTGGTGGCCGTTGGGTATGCAATCTTCAAGTTCAAGGACCGTGGACAACCGATCCCCGAGCAGACGCACGGTAAGCCAGCGCTCGAAATCACGTTGACGATCATTCCCGCCCTGATCCTCACGGTCATCGGCGTGTTCACCTTCCGAACGGTGTTCGACCTCTCCAAGACTTCGGACACGGAGATGGTCATCAACGTCACCGGTCAGCAGTGGTGGTGGGAATACGACTACCCAGTGCAGAACGAGTTCGGCATCACGAAGCCAATTATCACGTCGGGCCAGTTGGTCATCCCTGCCGGGACCAAGGTCTTGCTCCGCCAGACGAGCCGCGATGTCATCCACTCGTATTGGATTCCCGCGTTGAACGGAAAGCGCGATGCGGTGCCAGGTCGCGTGCACACGAATCGAATCGAAGCCGATGAGCCAGGAATCTACGCAGGGCAATGCACCGAATTCTGTGGACTTTCCCACGCGAACATGCGCATGGAGGCCGTCGCGTTGAGCAAGGCCGACTTCGCCAAGTGGGTTGAGGGTCAATTGGCCGAGTACAAATCGCCATCGGCGGGGTCGCTCGCCAAAGAAGGCGAGAACGTCTTCATCAACCAGTGCACGCGATGCCATCAGGTGAACGGTTTGAAGCGAGACGACGGAACGCCAATCATCGCCGCACCTGACGAGAACCTCGTTTCCGGAGCAGCTCCAAACCTCAGTCACTTGATGTCTCGCAATACCTTCGCGGGTGCGATGTTCGATCTCTTGACGCCCGAGTGTCGCAAAGAAGTCTGGGGAGCCGATAGCGCAAGCTTCGGCGAGAAGTATCTTGCCGGAGTTTCCGAGAAGTGCCTGAATCAAGCGGACCTGCGCGGATGGTTGCGCAATGCGCCGGAGAAGAAACCGATGTATGCAAACCCGGCTCTGCTTGCAAGTAGCGGAGGCAAGTACCGTGGCATGCCGAACCTCGGATTGACCGAAAGCGACATCGAAAAGCTCGTCGCCTACCTACTGACGTTGAAGTAATCGGAGAACATCATGGCCATCATCGAGCGTCCATCCACAGCGGTGTCCGAATTGCAGGTTGCGGCCCCGGCAATCCCGTCGACTGCACTCGGTGCGCTCAAGCGACCAGTGACCGCGTCCGGCTGGCGTTCATGGGTGTTCACTGTCGACCACAAGAAGCTCGGCATCATGTATTCGGCGACCGCGCTCTTCTTCTTCATCGTCGGCGGTCTTGAGGCCGTCCTCATTCGACTCCAGTTGGCCGCTCCAAACGGCAAGGTATTGAACGCAGACCTCTACAACCAGATGTTCACGATGCACGCCACGACGATGGTGTTCCTCTTCGTGATGCCGATGGCCGCAGGATTGGCGAACTACTTCGTGCCATTGCAGATCGGTGCACGCGACGTCGCCTTCCCACGCATCAACGCCTTCGGTTTTTGGGCGTTTCTGTTCGGCGGAATCTTCCTGAACCTTGCGTGGTTCCTTGGAGGTGCCGCAGACGGCGGATGGTTCATGTATGCACCGAACTCGGGCCCAGTATTCTCACCGAGCCACGGCGTCGATTTCTGGGCACTCGGATTGCAGATCACCGGAATCGCATCGCTGACCGGTTCGATCAACCTCATCGTGACCATCCTCAACATGCGCGCACCTGGCATGAAGTTGATGCGAATGCCGATCTTCACGTGGATGCAGCTCGTGGTTCAGTTCCTCCTCGTGTTCGCCGTGCCGGTGATCACGGTCGCGCTCTTTCTTCTGTCGTTCCAGCGAAACTTCGGTGCAACGTTCTTCAACGTCGAAGCCGGCGCAGACCCGTTGCTGTGGCAGCACCTGTTCTGGATCTTCGGTCACCCCGAGGTGTACATCTTGATCCTTCCGAGTTTCGGTGTGATCTCCGAGGTACTTCCTGTGTTCTCGCGTAAGCCCTTGTTTGGCTATCCGTTCGTGGTGTTCTCCGGTGCTGCGATCGGTTTCGTTGGCTGGGGCGTATGGGCGCACCACATGTTCGCGTCAGGACTCGGGCCGGTGTCGGTGGCGGTCTTCTCGGTCGCGACGATGGCGATCGCGGTCCCAACCGGCGTGAAGATCGTCAACTGGACGATGACGCTGTGGGGTGGCAAGTTGGTCTTCACCGTGGCGATGAAGTACGCGGTGGCACTCATCGTGTTGTTCACGATCGGCGGACTCTCTGGCGTGACGCATTCGGTCGCACCCTCTGACACCCAGCAGACCGACACCTATTACATCGTCGCCCACTTCCACTACGTCTTGTTCGGTGGAGCGATCTTCGGACTCTTCGCAGGCTTCTATTACTGGTGGCCAAAGGTGTTCGGCAAGATGTTGAGCGAGAAGATCGGAAACTGGAGCTTCTGGTTGATGGTCTTCGGTATGAACATGACGTTCGGTCCGATGCACATCCTCGGTCTCCAGGGGCAGCCGCGTCGTATGTACATCTGGACCGAGGCCCGCGCTGGTGAGGGCTTCTTCAACCTCGCGTTCTGGAATCGGATCGCATCCCTGGGCTCGCTCGTCTTGTCGCTCGGCATTCTCCTCTTCCTGATCAACGTCGTGGTGACGACGCGGAAGGGTCAGGTGGCACCACTCGATCCGTGGAACGCCCGCAGCCTCGAGTGGATGACGTCGAACCCGCCGAAGGAACACAACTTCGACAGCATCCCGACGGTGTCGCACCTGGACGAGTTCTTCCACCGCAAGTATCAGGAAAACGACAACGGCGAGATGGTTCAGGTGGCGACCGCAGAGGAGGTTCTCGCAGAACTCGAGAGGAACGCCGATGCTCACATCCACATGCCGTCGCCGTCGTATTGGCCGATCATCCTTGCGTTCGGCCTCCCAGTCACCGCTTTCGGCGTCATCTTCTCGATCCCGGTCGCAGTCGTAGGCGGTGTGATCATCCTGCTCGGCATGTACGGATGGGCCCTAGAGCCGTCCACTGCGCCTGACGACGACATCGATCCACCGACAAGCACGTCGAAGGAAGTCGCCCATGTCGGCTGATACCACCGCGCATCACACGTCGACCGGCCTGTCCAACGTCAAGTTGGGCATGTGGTTGTTCCTCGGTTCCGAGTGTCTCCTCTTCGGCGGCTTGATTTCGACCTACATGCTGTACCGCGGACGTGTCGGTGAGGGCCCGACGCCGTCACAAGTGTTCGATATTCCATTCACGTCCGTCAGCAGCTTCGTCCTCCTCATGAGCTCATTGACGATGGTTCTGGCCGTCTCTGCCGCCCACAAGAACGACGACCGAACCATGCGTCTCTGGCTCGCAGTCACTGGCCTTCTCGGAGCGACGTTCGTCGGTGGTCAGGTGTATGAGTTCACGGCCTTCTACCACGAAGGCATGGGGTTCACGACCAGTCTGTTCAGTTCGAGCTTCTTCGTTCTCACCGGATTCCACGGGGTGCACGTCACTGTCGGCATCATCATGCTCATGTCACTCGTTGGGATTCTCAAGCGGAGCAAGGTCCCAGGTAGCAAAGCCGAGACGGTCGAAATGATCGGTCTCTATTGGCACTTCGTCGACATTGTCTGGATCATCATCTTTACACTCGTCTATCTGATTCCCGCATGACCATGAGCCACGACACCACAGCCCACGACACAGAGCACGGCATGTCAAATGCTGGGTACGTGCGAATCGCGGTCATCCTTGCGGCAATAACCGCCCTCGAAGTTTCGACCTATTACGTCGACTTCGGACCGTTCTTCCTGCCCGCTTTGATGATCATGATGGCGATCAAGTTCCTGATGGTCGTCAGTTATTTCATGCACCTGAAGTTCGACAACCGCCTGTTTTCCTGGCTGTTTTATGCGGGTCTGATCCTGGCGATCACCGTGTACGTGATCGCTTTGTCGACGTTCAAATTCTTCGTTTCCTAGACCGTCCTCGTTGGTGATCCCCGTGTTCGCCGAGGCTGCAAATCTGGATCTCAATCCGTGGCGCTTCCAATCACACGTCGAGGTATGGGTCCTCGTCGTCGCGCTCCTTGCAAGCTACTTCTACGCGATCCGCGTTCTCGGCCCTCGAGTTGTTGGCAGTGGCACCGTCGTCACTCGAAAACAAGTCTGGGCCTTCGTTTGGGCGATTGCATTGTTGTGGCTTGCCTCGGACTGGCCGATTCACGACATTTCGGAGGAATATCTCTATTCGGTGCACATGTTCCAACACATGGTGTTGTCGTATTTCGTACCGCCGCTCGTGTTGTTGTCGTTGCCGCGATGGTTGTATGACGTAGCGATTGAGAAGAGCTCCATCGGGCCGTTTGTCCGATTCGCTACCAAACCGGTCGTCGCCGGGCTTTTCTTCAACATCGTGGTGATGACGACGCACATTCCAGCACTGGTGAATCAGAGTGTTTCAAACGGACCGTTGCATTACACACTTCACGTCCTCGTGGTGACAGGCGCACTTCTCATGTGGAGCCCGGTGTGTGGTCCAGTCATCGAGCGTCGCCTGAGTTATGGCGGGCGGATGATCTATCTCTTTCTCATGTCAGTAGTACCGACGGTCCCCGCTGCGTGGCTCACGTTCGCCGAGGGCGTCGTCTACAAGCACTATGACATCCCCGTTCGTGTCTGGGGACTGTCGGTGACGACCGACCAGCAACTTGCCGGGGCAATCATGAAGACGGGGGGCAGCATCTTCCTTTGGTCGATCATCGTCTTCCTCTTCTTTCGTCGGTTCATCGGGCGATTCTTCGTCGAACAGACCTACAAGAAGGCTGACGCACCGCTCACCTTTGAGGAAGTGCGTGCTGAATTCGAGAGAGTCCCCGCAGTGCGGGAACCTGATTAGTACTCCGCAGACCAGCGAAAGAGGCGCCCTGCCACGATGGGGGATAGTGCACCCCACACACTGAGGATGAGCCATGCTGAGCGTGGTGCTGTCGCACCGGATAGTTGGGCACGAACTACCTCGGCGAGAGGCTGGGCAGGTAGCCATTTTGATATCGCGGAGACGTTGTGGGGTAAGGAGTCAGAGTCGATGATCATTCCACTCGTGAGCAATAAGACGAGGTAGAGGCCGTTTTGGGCCGCCAGATTCACTTCGGCGCGCAGACGGCCCGCCAGTGCGAGCCCAATTCCAGAAAACGCGAGCGTTCCAAGGATCACTCCGACACAAGCACTGCTGATTCCCGGTGCCGTGGTCGACCAGCCCATGACGAGAGCAACGATTCCAATAACGGATATCTGAAGGATCTCGACGACGATGATCGAGAGCGCTTTTGCGGCGACAAGTCGACCCGTGCCGAGTGGAGTCAACCCGAGTCGAGTAAAGACCCCGTACGACCTTTGGAAACCCGTGGAAATCCCGAGGCTCACCATCGACGTCGACATCACGGATACCGCGAGTACCCCTGGGACGAGAAAACTCAGCGGATCTCCAGAGCCCATCGGAAGGACGTCGACCGTACCGAAGAAGACAAGGAGAAACACCGGGATGCCAAGTATCAGAAGCAGCTGCTCACCGTTGCGGAGCAACTGTCGCAGTTCGGTCTTCAGTTGTACAAAAACGAGAGTCATCAGGAATCACCCCGAACGATTTGGCGATAAATCGCCTGGATCCCACTCGTAACACGGAGGTCACGGATCTCCGATCCAAGCGAGGTGACGGTATGACTGAGATTTGAAACGACTGACGAAGGACCAAAGGCGACATATTCCGATTCCGAACGTTCGATTGGTACCCCAATTTCCCCCGACAATTTCGTGGGATCAACTTGAGGTTCTGCCCGAAAGCGAATCTCGACGGTGTCGTCGATCGGATCTCTCAGAGCACGATCGAGAGCAATCTTGCCTCTGTTGAGCACGATCACCCTGTCGGCGTACGCGTCGATCTCCGAAACGTCGTGTGTCGAAATGAGCACGGCGCAACCAGTTTGCGCGAGTCGGCGAACGATCTCCGCGATTGCGTCGCGTCCATCGAGATCTACACCACTGGTTGGTTCGTCGAGGAAAGCAACTGTCGGTCGAGCGCTCAGGGCGAGTGCGAGCGCGAGTCGCTGTCGCTCTCCCCCCGACAGTGTGCGCCACGTAGATCGGCGACGGTGGCTCAGCCCGACCATCTCGGTGAGTTCATCGGCGTCCGCTCCGCGTTGGTAGAGGGCGCAGTAGTCGGAGATAGTTTCATGAACCCGAGCAGTTGGGTAGATCCCACCTGATTGCAGCATGACTCCGAGCGGAGGCGTGATGTCGTTACGTTCGGTGACAGGATCCTTCCCTGCAACGCGTATCGAACCGGATGTCGGTCTGCGGATACCTTCACAAGCCTCGATCAGCGAGGTCTTCCCCGCGCCGTTCGGCCCGAGGAGTGCAGTGACCGAGCCGAAGTCAAGCGAGAACGAAACGCGGTCCAAAGCGGCGAGCGGACCATATCGAAGCTCAAGTTCCTCGACGACCAAGGCTCGAGGCGGGTGCAGCACATCTCTACAGTAGGCACGCACTCGGGTTCCCCATCGGACCATACCGCTAACCTGAACATCCTGTGATCGACATCAGACAACTACGGAACGACCCGCAAGGGCTGCGTGAACTGATGGCTCGACGGAACAAGCCGGAACTCCTGAACGAACTCGACGAAGCTCTCCGATTGGACGTTCGACTCCGCGATATCACGGCCGATCGAGACGGAATTCGTGCCAAGGTAAATGACTTGTCAAAGAATGTGGGCGCACTGAGGAAGTCCGGGGACTCAACTGCCGCTGAGCGATTGATGGCAGAAAGTCGTGGATTGGGCGAAAAGGAGATCCAGTTAGCAGGCGAGTTCGAGGAAGTGAGTGCGGCACTTCGCGACGTCTTGCTGCGCCTACCCAATGTCCCACACCCCGACGTGGTGGAAGGTCGTAATGACACCGACAATCCAGTGATCAAAGGACCAGTAAATCTTCCCGCTTCTTTCCCCGATTATCGCCGTGTCGCTCACTGGGACACCGCAACCGGTTTGGGGATTCTTGACAATGAGCGAGCGGTGAAGATCAGCGGGGCGATGTTCACGATGCAGCGCGGAGCAGGTGCCACGCTCGCTCGGGCACTGTGTCAATACGCCCTTGACATGAACGCAGATGCGTTTGAAGAAATCCGGCCGCCATCGCTCGTCACCACGGCTACTCTGACGGCCACCGGGCAGTTGCCGAAGTTTGCTGACGATGCCTATTCGATTGAGCGGGACGACCTTTGGTGTATTCCGACAGCGGAATCCTCCCTGACGTCGATTCACGCTGGAGAGGTTTTACCCGAGGAAAGTCTCCCGGTCCGTTACATGGCCCACACTTCCTGCTACCGGCGTGAAGCTGGGTCAGCTGGACGTGACACGCGTGGAATGTTGCGCGCACATGAGTTTGACAAGGTCGAGATCCTCTCTGTGGCGACGCCTGAGCAGGCCCCAATGATGCTCGATGAGTTGTTGGCTAGGGTCGAGCGAGCCATCGCAGGATTGGAGTTGCCATACAGGATCATCGAGATCTGCACCGGCGACATGGGCCAGAGCCATCACCGCAGTTTCGATGTCGAGGTATACGCCCCCGGCTGCGATAGTTGGTTGGAGGTGAGCTCGGTGTCGTGGTTCAGTGATTATCAGGCACGTCGCGCCGACATCCGTTTCAAGCGCGTCGGGCAAAAGGGAACTGAAATAGCCCACACGCTGAACGCATCAGCACTTGCAGTTCCGCGAGTGTGGGCGGCGATCGTGGAGAATTATCGCGAACCCGATGGCTCGGTGACGATTCCGAAGGCGCTCCATTCGTACATGCGTGGCTTGACTCGCATCAGTAAGTAGGTGTTGTGTGAGTCTGCGGGATCGTCGAATCCAGTATGAATCCGCGGGGCTCGATCGTTCAGATCTACTCGACGATCCGATCCTGCAGTGGCATCGATGGTATGAAGAGGCGAGCGACGCCGGGGTGAGCGAACCTCACGCCATGACAATTTCAACCATTGGCGCTGACGGGACCCCTGATTCAAGGATCGTTCTCGCTCGTGACGTTTCTTCGCAAGGAATCACGTTCTTTTCGAACTATCGGAGCTCGAAGAGCACCCAACTGGAGTCGCACCCGCGTATTTCCGCAGTTTTTGCATGGCTCGACATTCATCGCCAGGTGCGGCTTCGTGGAGCGGTCACGCGTCTATCGGAATCATTGAGTGATGAGTATTTTGCGACTCGGCCGCGCGAGTCCCAGATTGGGGCGTGGGCGAGCCCACAATCTGAGGTGATCGAGGATCGTGCAAGTCTCGACACGGCAGTGAGGGAGTTCACCGAAAAATTCGGGGATGGCCCGATCCCTCGGCCACCACATTGGGGTGGTTGGCTCATCAGCCCGGAAGAGTTTGAGTTCTGGCAGGGCCGTCCCAACCGATTGCACGACCGATTTCGATTCAGATTGTGTGATGGTTCTTGGAAGATTGAACGCCTAGCGCCCTGACACCCACGTAGCGATCCCGCTCGTGAGAGCGTCGATCAGCTTGTTGGTATGGGGTGAGAAATCGTCCTCATCCCAATCCCACCACAGTGGGCTCTGGCCCCGAACACGTGGCGGGAGCTCAATCTGCACACCCGCGTTTTCAACCAAATTGACGGGGTTCCTCGGATGTTGGCCTGCAAGGTCAGACGGTATCCGATGGAGGTCGTCACAGATGTCGTAGGCGGGAAGTGCGGGAGAAAGATGGTCTGCGATGTGGCGCGCGAGAATTCGATTCCTCCCGCCGAGCAGGATGCTGGTGAAGAAACCCTTGCGACCATATCCATGAAGCGTGACGACCGTCTTTACGTGGCTCATGAATCCTTCGAGTTGTGCCGAGTGTGAGGGATCGATGTGATGGGATGCCACATGCCATTTGAGTTCAGCGGGCTGATGGATTCCGTAATACGAAGAGTTGGTTCGCTCGGCTACACGTCTGCCAATGACGTCGGTAAGTTCCTCAAGTCCTCCGCCGTGGTACGCCATGATTCCAAACGAACTACGAAGCTCGCAGACCTCCTCGACTTGAGGGTGTTGTAGGAGTTCTCGGAGCGTCAACGGGGTGAACCAGTACGTGCCGACCGACGAACGATTGTTGCCGCGACAACAAGAATGCCCACGAAGATTGCGGCAAGACTCCAACTCCCAACTTCCTGGAGGAGAGTGGCGAGCCTCGACTGCGCTCGTTCGATCGGCGATGCAATCGGACCGAGTGTCTCACGTTCGGTGATCGCAACATACCAGTACCAGGTCAAATACGTCCCAGTTGCCATCATGAACATGGACGAGAGTCGATTGATGAGGGGGACGAGTCCCTTCATCGATCTGACCAGGCTCGATCGAGCGAGTCCGAGAGATACGGTGAGTGCCGTCACAAGAAGTGACATTCCGAGTCCATACAACACGACGCCCACCACGCCGGAGAGAACGCCGTGTGTGGAAAATGAACCAAAGATTGCGGTCGTGAGGAACCCGATGGTGCAACCGATCGAGGCGACCGCATAGATCACGCCATAGACGAACATTGACAACATCCCACGGTCGAGTGGGCGGTTGCTGCTTGGTGTCGCGAATCGCGGCTTCCAGCCGGAGAGCATCCTGGCGCCAGTGAGAATGAGGGCGACTCCGATAACGAGCGCCGCATACTTGGCGTTCTGTTCGATCCATTGGGTAAAGACTCGCGAAATCACACCGACCACAAGAAAGACCGTGAGAAATCCACTGGAAACACTGAGCCCAACGCGGAGCGAGCGACGTACAGATGACGCCGAAGTCCGTTCTGCGTCATCTGCGCCCAGGAAATAGACGAGATAGTTGGGGAGCATCGCAAAACCACATGGGTTAACTGCCGCGAGCACCCCGAGCATGAAGCTGTATGCAAAATTCCCAGGTAGATGCACGTCTAGAGGCTAAACCATTGGTTCAGTCGACTGGTCAAGTCAGGCTCCTCGAGTTCACCGGCTACTTGATCGAGGATCACGCCATCGGCGCTCACGAAGAGCGTCACTGGTGCGGTAGCGACTCCCAGTTGGCGGGCGAGATTTCCGTCGTTGTCGAACACGAGGTCATACGTGACGCCGTAACGATCCGCGAAGCTTCGCGCTACGGTCGGTGAATCGTTGAGGTTCACACCTATGAATCTGACGTCGCGGCCAAATCTCTGTGCGGTTTGGGCAAGCAGCGGCATTTCTCGTCTGCACGGTTCACAGGTCGAATACCAGAAATTAATGACCAATGGACTGCCGACCCACCGTGAACTTGAAATCGTCGTTCCGTTCTCTGTGAGAACGTCAACTCTTGGAAGGTCCAATCCAACGACCACGTCATTCGTGGAGAGCTGTGGGTATGGAACTTCGCCCGGCGAAGTCATGTGTGCATCTACGTTGGTATTCGATTGACGACTAACAATCCACCCGCCAACGGCGCTGACAACTGTGACAGAAATCAGCAATTTGATGAAATGCCGACGAATCAATTGCAGCACGTGCACACACTCAGGCTACCGAGAGCTCCTTCCCTGACGTCCGGCGAGCAGGTTGCCGGAGATGAAGTGGGACCGGCACCTCCTCGATTGCTGCAACTGCGATAGTGCGAGTGACTGGTCGGCCACGTGGACGCTTTGTCGCACAAATCCGTCCGTCTTCGAGGAGCTCACCGCCCCAAACCCCCCACGGCTCGGCGCGCTCAAGTGCGGTGCTGAGACACTGCGCACGGGTCGAGCACTTTGCGCAAATCGCTTTTGCACGCTGCACGTCGACGTACTCTTCGGAGAAGAACAAGTACGACAGCGTTCCGTTCCCGTCGCTGCAGCGCAGCGGCGAGAGGACGAGGTCTTCCCTCGATTCGATCAGTGTGGTGGTCATGGGTGTTCCTTTCAGTTGTTGCGGTTGGCTTCACGTCGGAGATCGTGGGGGGAAATCAAAAAGGCCGCTGGGTTTTCCCAGCGGCCTCTCGGCGATCTCCGACGTGAAATCTGTTTACGTCGTGAGCCCCAAGAGGCCGTGGCGGGGGCGCTTCGTAAAGCGCTTGGAATAGGTTGCAAAGGTTGCCATTGAGTCGCGCCACATCGGGGACGCGTTGACGCGCGCGTCAGCAACAGCTACGCCGAACGTGCAGGGGCGGTCAATGAACAACATGGGTCTTTCAGGAAATCACCTTCTGGGCATGATTGCAAGCGATTTATCCCAGAACCCTTCGTGCCCTTATTTGGCTAGGGTTTTACGCCATGTGGCAGCCCGGCACCCCAGTCTCCTTACCGGCCGTTGGGCGCCGATTTCAGGTCGATCGAAGGGTGCGCCTCGGCGATGTGACACCGAAAGGGCGACTGCGGCTGGACGCCACGGCGCGGTACTTGCAGGACATCGCCAACGATGACGCGGTCGACGGTGAGTACAGCGACGTTCACGGCTGGGTCGTTCGGAGGACGGAAATGTGGGTGTATGAATTTCCGGTCTACATGCAGGACGTATCGCTCACGACGTGGTGCGGTGGCTATGGCTCGCACTGGGCCGAACGCCGGACGACGATTCGTGGGGTTTCATCGGGGCACATCGAAACCGCGGCTCTTTGGGTTCACGTCGACTTAAAGTCTCTCAAGCCTTCGCCGCTACCGCAGGATTTCGTCCCGTTGGTAGATGAAGCGAGTGGTGGCAGGAAGATTCGTGCCAACCTCGTGCTCGGAAAGGACGTCCCCCCGTTGACGGACGATGGTGCTCATCGTGAAAAGTGGCCAGTGCGCTTCGCCGACTTCGATGCGGTGGGTCATCTCAACAATGCGTCGTATTGGATCGTGGCCGAGGAGTACCTTGCACGTCACGGTGAGCACCGGGCGCCACTCCACGTGACCGTTGAGCATCATTTGTCAATTGATCCAGGCCAGACGATCGAAATCGTCACCCATGAGCTTCCCGGGAGAGCCGTGATCCGTCACGTCATCGCGGGTGAACGCGTTGCGGCGTTGACGCAAATCGTCGATCTCAGCGCACGGTAGCGACTGCGTGTCAATCGACTTCATACTCGCATGTACGGGCTCGATTTTCGGAATATTCAGTTTGTTTCCCACCCGATCACAGTTGGTCTCTGGTGACGTCGGCGTTGATTCACTCTCGGTCATTATTCCTGCGAGGGATGAAGAGCGGAACATCAGGTCGGCGATCACGTCAATTCGGGACGCACTCGGGAGTGACGTCGAGGTCATCGTCGCCGATGACCAGTCATCGGACCGAACGGCTCAGGAGGCCGCGGCATGTGGTGCGGCGGTCGTTCACGTAGGTGTGCTTCCAACCGGATGGACGGGGAAGTCTCACGCATGTTGGCAAGGTCAGCAAGTGGCGACGGGCCGGTACTTGGCGTTCGTCGATGCAGACGTGCGCCTCGGACCCTCCGCGCGAATATTGTTTTCGCGACTGGTTGCGACTGTCGCAGAAAGCTCGGAGACATTGGTAAGTGTGCAGCCGTGGCACATCACCGTCCGTTTCACGGAACGTTTCTCTCTGCTCTTCAACGTCGTCAGCGTGATGGCGAGTCGGTGTCGTGGACTGTGGAGGGCTCAGCAGCCGCTTGCTTTTGGCCCAGTCATCGTCTGTGACGCAAGGTCGTATCGGGCAAAGGGTGGTCATGGTAATTCGACCGTTCGTGGATCGGTGATCGAAGACGTTTCACTCGGACGGCTCTTTAAACGTGGAGTCGTGACGGTCGCAGCGCGAGAGGACCTGACGTTTCGGATGTATGACTCCGGTCTTCGCGGAGTCTTCGATGGTTTTGTGAAGAACTTCGCTAGCGCTGCTTCGACTGCGACTCCGTTTTCGGTGATCAGTGTTGCCGCGTGGTTTGTCTTTCTGTGTTCACCACTTCTGGTCGGCCTAGCGATGTATCCCGTTTGCGTACTACAAGTATTTTTCGTGTCGCGTGTGGTTGGACGATTTAGTCTGCTTGATGCACTGATCTATCCCTTGCACATGTTGTTCTTCGTGGCAGTACTCGGTGTGAGCTTCTGGCGACGGATTGTCACGAAATCGGCACCGTGGAAAGGCCGCATGGTTGGGCTTTAGGGCTGGAGGAAGACCTTTGATCGATAGAACTGGAGCTCCCGAACGCTTGCCTTGATGTCTTCCATCGCACGATGCTGTCCACTTTTTGATGGTCGGTCGATACCGACCTTTGGATACCAACGCTTGGTCAGTTCCTTGATCGTCGAGACGTCGACTGAACGATAGTGAAGGTAGTTTTCGATCTCGGGGAGATGTCTCGCGAGAAAGCGACGGTCGGTCCCGATCGAATTCCCGCACAGCGGGACGGTCCTGGCTTCCGGGACATGGAGTTTGATGAACTCGAGCGTCCTCACCCCTGCGTCAGCGAGAGTGGTGGCGCTCACTCGAATCGCGTCGAGCAACCCTGACTTGGTGTGCATTTCAACGACGACCGGCTCCATTGCCTGAAGGAGTTCCTCTGGCTGGTGGATTACTAGGTCGGGTCCCTCGGCGATGACGTTCAATTCGTCATCGGTGATGAGCGTTGCGATTTCAACAATCACGTCTCTATCTGGGTCGAGACCAGTCATCTCGAGATCCATCCACACCAGCACGCCATGCAATCTAGGCGTAATCTCGAGGCATGTCTAAATGCGTGGTTGTCGACGTTCAGCGACTCGATCCCGAGTTGCCGTTACCGCGCACCGCGCACTCGGGCGACGCTGGTGTCGATCTGCACGCACGCGAAGCTGCACTACTCAAGGCGAATGGAGGCAGGGCATTGATTCCGACTGGAATCGCTATTGCAATCCCAGTCGGTTATATGGGCATCGTGGTGCCGCGGAGCGGTCTCGCACTGAAGCACGGGATTTCTCTCGTAAATACGCCCGGAATCATTGACAGTGGGTATCGAGGAGAACTGAAGGTCGTGGTGATCAATACTGATCCAACGGAGGATTACAAAGTGCAGCGCGGTGATCGAATCGCTCAACTGGTGATCCAGGAAATTTCCGCTGTCACATGGAGGGAAGTAGATGCACTCTCGGGCGAAGATCGTGGGGGCGGCTTCGGCCACTCCGGTCGTTAGGGCTTCGGAACCCGACTGACGAGCACCCCGTCTCGTTCAAGTGCGGCGATCGCGTCGGGAGACATTCCAAGGATTTCCTGGCACACGAAGTTGTTGTCTTCTCCTCGGTACTTTGCAATTCCGCCTACCGATGTATCCGATTCCGAGAAGTGCCACGGGCTATTTGGAACACGGATTTGTCCATCCCCTCGGTCGGAAACGTTGACGATCGCTGAGCGATCGTGCGCCCAGGTCGTGGTAGCGATTTCATCCACGCTCCTGAGACGACCGGTCGCGAGCTGGTGTCGATCGAAGATCTTCTCGATCTCTTCAGCGTTTTCTATCGTCGCAGCCCACCGATGGAGCACACCCATGAGCTCTGCCAGATTCTTCAGGCGGAGTTCGACGGTAGAGAACCGCGGGTCATCCAGAAGTGCGCTTTGGCCCATGGCGCCGACGAAGAACTCAAACGTCCCCTTTTCCGCCGGGTGTCCGCTCACGACAACGACCGATCCGTCTGCTGTAGTCAAGACGGGATAGTCGGCTGGCTGGAAGGATCTGATGGACCCGGACGGAACTGGTTCTGTCCAGAGCTGGTTGTGTGCGTGTTCGTTGACGTAGAGCATCGTCTCAGCCATCGAGATGTCGATGTACTGACCTCGACCAGTTCGCTCGCGTTGGTAGAGGGCAGCAAGGATCGCACTTGCAGTTTCGACGGCGGTGTACACATCGCCGTGACTGTGAGGGTCATTGGCATATGAGCCACCACGGACATCGCCTTGGTGCTTGGTGATGCCAGTCTCTGCGTTAACGACCGGGGCGTATGCACGACGGGACGTCCACGGTCCGGTCGCACCGTAGCCAGAGATCGACGTGTAGATGAGTCGCGGGCAGGTCCGCTTGAATTGCGGATAATCCAAGCCCAACCGCTTCATCACACCAGGGCGAAAGTTTTCGACGACGACATCGGCAGCCTCGATGAGTTTTGTAGCGACCTCGACGCCGGCTGGTTTGTCCATGTCGAGTGAAACGTTGAGCTTTCCGACGTTTTGTTGAACGAAGTACGTCGATTGTGAGTTCACCCGTGGATAGGTGAATCGAGTCATGTCCCCGCTCGGCGGTTCTACCTTGATGACTTGTGCACCAAGATCCGTGAGCATTCGTGTTGCGTGTGGACCGGACAGGACGCGGGTGAAGTCGATGACCCGAACACCAACGAGCGGGCGCGTATCCCGCGAAGTTCCTCGGGTCATCGTTCGTTAGTCGAGCGCGACGCCGAGCGTTCGCAGGGCGAGCGAGGAGTACAGGGCCATGCCTGTCGTCATTGCGTCCTCCTCGAACATCACACGATTTGAATGATTAGGGGCGGCAGTGCGGGGGTCCTTGTTGTGCGGAGTTCCGCCCAAGAAAAGCATCGCGCCTGGAAGCTTTTCTAGGACATAACTGAAATCTTCAGCTCCCATGACCGGATTAGGCATTCGCACCACGTTCTTTTCCCCAACGATGGTTTCGGCAATGTCGAGTCCGAAGTCCGCGGATGGAACGTCGTTCACCGTCACCGGATACCCCAAGTTGACAGACGTCTCCGCATTGCAACCGTGAGCAGTCGCTACACCATCCGCGACTCGCTGGATGAGTTCGTGAACGGAGGATCGAGTCTTGGCTGAGATTGCGCGAATCGTTCCTTGGATTCGCGCTGATTCAGGAATGACGTTGTAGGCAGTGCCCGCGACGAGACGGGTGACGGTGACGACGGTCGGGTCAAAGATGTCAAACCGTCGTGTCACCATCGACTGGATGGCTTGAACAATTTCGCACGTGACCGGAACTGGATCGAACGTTCGGAAAGGTTCGGAGGCATGTCCACCCTTGCCCGTGATGACGATGTCGAACGAGTCGGACGATGCCATCACCGATCCACCCTTGGTGCCGATCATCCCGGCAGGCATCGACGAGGTGATGTGAAGTGCGTAAGCCGCGGAGATTGGTGATGGTGTTCCATCGGCGAGTGGTGGGACGTCGAGCAACCCCTCATCGAGCATGTATTCGGCACCGCCGTAACCCTCTTCCCCAGGTTGGAACATGAAGAGGACTCGTCCGGGGAGCGTCGACTTGCGTTCGCTGAGCATTCGAGCTGCGCCTGCGAGCATGGCAACGTGCGTGTCGTGTCCGCACGCATGCATGACGTTGTCGACATTGGACGCGAAGTCAAGTCCGGTGTCTTCTGGCATCGGGAGTGCGTCCATGTCCCCGCGCAACATGACCGTAGGGCCGGGCTTGTCTCCCGTGAGGAGTGCTGCGATGCCACTCGTCGTCTTGTGCAGGGTGATGTCGAGCGGGAGGCCGTCGAGTGCTTCGAGGACGCGGTCCTTGGTTTTCGGAAGGTCGAGACCGATCTCGGGCCAACGGTGGAGATCGCGACGAACTTTCCGTGCATCTTCGAGAAGACCATTGGCTTGATCAATGACGCCAGTTGGCGTTCCATGGCGTTCGGTTGCCGGTTGGGCGGGTCGTGAGGAGGACATGTGGCAATCGTACGCTTACGGACCCACCAGGGCCTATGGGCATGGCCCTTGCCGGGCTTTACGATGAACTGGTGCTGAGAGTCGATTTCACCATCGAGCCCTTCGTTGCGGGATCCCCGGGACGTCATGTGACGCTCGCCGTAGAGGCGGTCCGGCGCCACGGAATCGACGTCGACTTCGGCCCGTTCGGATCATCCTTTGACGTGAATCCGGAGGCGCTTCACGCGGTCGTTGGCGACCTCCTTCAGGTGGCGTACCGCAATGGTGCGACGAACGTGAGCGTGGACGTCGTCGGCGCCGATGCGCCACACGATGAACCGGCAGCTTGGGAGGGCGTCGTGATCGGCGGCGTTCGTCTGCCTGCGCTCCACGGTGTGTTGAATCAAATCATCGAAAGCGTTGAACGTGAGCTTGGTTCCTCGTTGAAGGATCTTTCGCGGAACGATAAGCAGAGCGCGATTCGGCTTCTCGACGAGCGTGGAGCATTCATCTTGCGGAGGGCAGTCGAGGACGTAGCGGACGCGATGGGAGTCTCGCGGATCACGGTCTACAACTATCTCAACGCACTCCATCGCTAGGTGTATCGTGCGACATCAATTTGATGCCATTGCGTTCGATGCCGACGACACGTTGTGGCATAGTGAAGAAAGTTTTCGCCGCAACGAACGGCAATTCGTTGAATTGCTCGGTCCGTATGTTGACGACGGCGTTGACATCAAGTCGGCACTCGTCGCCATCGAGAGCGCGAACCTCTCCACTTATGGATACGGGGTGAAGTCGTTCGGACTCTGCGCGGTCGAAGCTGCACTCACGCTCTCCAATGGTCGAGTTCCACCAGCTGTCATCGAGCGCATCATCTCCTCAGTCAAGGAACACCTCACCGAACCCGTTCGACTCTTCAATGAGGCGGCCTCCGTAGTCGCCGACGTCGCACGTCGTTGGAACGTGATCATGATTACGAAAGGTGACCTTGTTCATCAGACCCGAAAGGTGGCTACGAGTGGGCTGGAACACCACTTCGATCACGTGGAGATCGTCCTAGAGAAGGACTCAGAGACTTACGCGCGAGTACTCCGGAGCCTTGGCATCGATCCGAGCCGATTTTGCATGGTCGGGAATTCGCTCAAGAGCGACATCCTGCCGGTGCTGGAGATCGGAGGGTTCGGTGTGCATGTGCCATTCGAAATCTTGTGGGACTTGGAATCGACTGATTCGGCCCCAAATGAAGGCGACCGCTGGGTCGAACTGGCCTCGCTTGCCGATGTTCCCGCGTGGCTCAATGCTCACGCCTAGGTGGCTAGAGCTTGCGCAGGTGTACTTCTGAAACGCGGTGATCGCCACTCTTCTGCATGACGAGGGAGGCACGTGCACGGGTCGGAACGATGTTCTCCCGCAAGTTCTTCCCGTTAATCTCCCTCCAAATCGACCGTGCTACGTCGACAGCTTCAGCATCGGTGAGGTGGGCGTAGTGGGTGAAGAAACTTGCAGGATTCTGGAAGACGGTCTGACGAAGTGCCAGGAACCTGTCGACGTACCACCCTTCAATGTCTGCCTCCATGGCATCGATATAGATCGAGAAATCGAAATAGTCGGACACGAACTCGGTGCTTTCGACACCCGTTTGCAGCACGTTCAGGCCTTCGAGGATCAAGATGTCTGGCTGTCGGACCGTCATCGAGTCGTTCGGCACGATGTCGTATTCCACGTGGCTATAGACGGGAGCTGAAACAGCGGGGATCCCGGCTTTCAACTCACGAAGGAATTGGATGAGCCGTTTGGTGTCGTAGCTTTCCGGGAACCCTTTCCGATTCATGATTCCGCGCTGCTCCAAGACGGCGTTGGGGTAGAGGAAGCCATCGGTGGTGATGAGTTCGACCCGTGGGTGTTCGGGCCAACGGGTGAGGAGTGCCTGCAAGATTCGCGCCGACGTACTCTTGCCAACCGCGACACTGCCGGCGATGCCGATCACGTAGGGCATCTTCGGTGCGATCGCTCCGAGGAAGGTGGCAGATACTCGATGCAGGTTCTGCGTTGCGCTGACATAGAGGTTGAGTAGTCGAGTGAGGGGAAGGTAGACCGCGACGACTTCGTCGAGGTCTATCCGATCGTTGATGCCACGGAGGGCCTCGAGGTCTCTTTCGTGGAGCGTCAGGGGCGTTTGTGCTCGTAATTCTGCCCACTCCGTGCGGTCAAAGCGAAGGTAGCGGTCTGCGTCGATGGCATCGATCATGTCGGTACTCCTATCGACTCCAAGGCGCAGTTGGCGAAGCCGCCCCGGGCCCTCCGGTCAATACGTCAACACCCGTTTCTGTTACGAGCACCGTATGTTCGAACTGCGCCGTTCGCTTGCCGTCTGCAGTGACGGCGGTCCAATCGTCGTCCCACATGCGATG
>CAYFJS010000010.1:0-23131 GCA_964343495.1 uncultured Acidimicrobium sp.
AGAGTTTGCCCTTCGGCTTGCCGCCGTCGACGAACTCCTGGCGATAGCGCGTGCCACCGCGATCGACTTCGGCAACGACTCGCTTGGAGAGTGCATTCACCACGCTGACACCGACGCCGTGCAGACCACCCGACACCTTGTACCCATCACCACCGAACTTGCCGCCAGCGTGGAGCACGGTGAGGACCACTTCGAGTGCGCTCTTGCCCTTGTGCGGGCCACTCGGATACGGATCGACGGGAATCCCGCGGCCGTTGTCCGTCACCGAACAAGCGCCGTCCTCGTGCAGGGTGACCGTGATCTTCGTGCAGTAGCCCGCCATGGCTTCGTCGACGGAGTTGTCGACGACTTCCCAGATCAGGTGGTGGAGACCGGCGAGACCCGTCGAGCCGATGTACATGCCCGGGCGTTTGCGTACTGGATCGAGTCCCTCAAGGACTTGGATGTCCTTCGCGCCGTACGTCGCCGAGCCCGAAGTCGCAGATTTGGAGGCTTTCGTCGCGGCCATCAACTACCCATCCCTACCCCCGCCGAAACGGTGGCGGAGGCATCCTGACACGTCATAAACAACACGACAAAGTCTACCAATCAACGCTTCTTTGGGGCACGTTTTACGTGGACGTCGATACCCGTCACCGTGGTTGGAGTCGTCTCGTTGATCATCTTCACGATGTGTGTTTCGAGGAAGCGAATTTGTGTCGCCCACGACGGGTCGTCGACTTCGACGTGCAACGTGCCTCCTTCCAGCCGGCTTGGCGTGACGTGTGCGCTGACCTGTGGACCAACGATTAAGTCCCATGAACCGAACACGCTCGCCGTGGCGTCGATCGGCGCGCTTCCCATTCGCGCGAGCAGGGCGTTCAACGACTCGCTCAGTCGCCGAGACGAATCAGGGCCGACATCGTCGAAAAACTCGCTCATGTTGCGCCTCCTTCGACGATTGCTCCCCCGTGGATACGCACGATACGGTCCGGGTGGGCGACGGTGGGCAAGACCCCTGCCGTCGTAATGAGCACTTGACCATCTGGAAAGTGGCCAAGCAACGCGGCGCTGCGTTGTGGATCGAGCTCGGACAGTACGTCGTCGAGGATCAAGACCGGTGGCCCGGCGGTGACCTGCGTGACGAGTCGATGCACCGCGAGTCGAAGCGCGAGAGCGATCGTGCGTTGCTCCCCTTGTGACGCGTGGGTCCGTGCGGGTAGTCCGTTGAGGGAGATGTCGACGTCGTCGCGATGTGGGCCGACAGTCGTCGTGGCTCGCCGAAGGTCATCGAGCCGGCTTGCCGAAAGCGATGCCGCAAGTCCGTCCCTTCGCCACTGAGGGTCGTAGGTGAGAGTGAGGGGGGTCTTTCGTTCGGCGAGGTCCTCGTAAGCCTGCTGCACGAGAGGTTGGATGGTGGCGACGAGGCTCGCTCGTTCATTCCCGAGTGTCGTCGCGCAGTCGACGAATCGCTCATCCCACACATCCAATGTCGTTTCGATCTCGCTTGTTAGTCGACCGTTGGACTGTTTGAGTAACGCATTGCGTTGGCGCAGCACTCGATCAACTTCGCTGCACACCTGCTCGAGCCTCGGCGCGATCGCGACCAGAGCGTCGTCGACGAACGTCCGCCTGGTCTCCGGGGAGTCCTTGACGAGCCCGAGGTCCTCCGGGGAGAACACCGTCGTGCGAACCACACCCAGGAGGTCCTTGGTCTTGGCCAATCGTTGCCGATTCACCTGGGCCTTGTTGCGTCCAATCCTCGACAACTCCGCCTCGACGAGCAGCTCCCGGCCATCGGGGTGCCGGACGGTGGCACGGATGATCGCCGAGTCGCTCCCCGTGCGAATCATCGCTTCGTTCGGCACCCCACGAAAACTCTTGAGCGTCGCGAGATATGAAAGTGCTTCGGTGAGGCTCGTCTTGCCCTGGCCGTTGGCGCCAATGATCGCGGTCACTCCTTCGGCGAGATCCAACTCGAGTCGCGCGTAGTTGCGAAAGTTGGTGAGTTCGAGTCGGCTGACGAACACGACTCGTCGTCAGTTGTTCAAGCGTTGCGGCATGACGAGGTAGAGGTAGTCCTCCGCGCCGACGCCGCGCAGGACCGCTGGCTTGATCGGATCGCTCGTCTCGATCGTGATCTCGTCACCGACGACCGCCTCGACACCCGCGGCGAGATACTCGGGGTTGAACCCGACCGTCATCTCGGATCCCACCAAACTCGCATCGATTTCCTCCACGGTGTTCCCGAGGTCTTGTGTCATGACGACGAGACGTAGTGATTCGTTCCCCATCTCGAGACGAACGGGTGTCGTTTCACGGGCGAGGATGCGACAGCGACGGATTGCTTCCATGAGTTGCTCGCGTGAGGTGGTGAGTTTGTTCGGATAGTTCGCCTGAATAAGTTGGCGATAGTTCGGGAACTCGATCTGCAAGAGGTTCGTCGTCAGCGTGACGTTGCCGATCGTGAACGTTGCCTTGTCTGAGCCGAACACGATGGTGGCTTCGTCGCCGTTGGCGAGCAACCGTTGCAATTCGCCCAGTGCCCTGCTCGGCAACACGACTCGTTGGCCATGACCCAACACGTTGGTCACCGCGAGATCGCGTACCGCAAGTCGATACGAGTCGGTCGCAACCAAACGCAAACCCTCTGGCTCGGCGGCCATCAGGACCCCGGTGAGGGCAAGCCGTTGCATGTCGGTGCTCGCTGCCCGAACGACCTGGCGGAGCGCATCGGCCAAGAGTGGGGCGGAAATCGTGACCGGTGGCGCGGATGCGAGGGTCACATTCGGGAAGTCGGTTGCAGCGAACGTCGACACCGTGGTCTGGAAGCGCCCTGAGGTGACGACGACCTCTTCGTTCTGGGTTTCGATGGTGACTTTGCCATCCGGGGTCGAGCGCACGATGTCGCTCAGTAGTTTTGCGCTCGCGACAACAACACCGTCCCCTTGGCCACCGACGGTGAGGACGAACTGGACGGAGAGATCGTTGTCGGTGCACGTGATCGTGAGCTCGTCGGCCTTCAGGGACAATCGAACACCAGATAGTGCTGGCATCGCATTGTTGCGCGTGGATGCCACCCGAGCACACGCACCGAGGGCTTCCGCCAAGACTTCTCGCTCAACTCGGAACTTCATAGGAACCACTTCCTTGGCTGTTCATTGTTATTTGTGGATGGATAGAAAAAGATTTAGTAACGGTAATAAGTGCTGTGGATTGTGGGTAAGTCACCCGATCCCGTTCGGGGTGTGGGTTTGTGTGTTCACAATGCGTGACACGACGGGCACATCTTGCAGAGGTGTAGTTCCCGTCGTTGGGAGTAACTCGGAGTTACCCACTTGTCGCGCACAGTTCGTCCACATCGTTGTCCACCTTTACGACGTCTTGAACTTCTGGACGAGTTCGGTGACCTGGTCGAAGATCTGCTTGCGCTCCTTCATCATTCGTTGCGTCTTGTCGACTGCGTGGATGACCGTGGTGTGATCACGTCCACCGAACAAGCGGGCGATCGCCGGGTAGCTGAGATCGGTGAGTTCACGGAACACATACATTGCGGTCTGGCGGGCGGCGACCAACGGGCGTTGGCGACTCTTGCCGCGAAGGGCCTCGACGTCGAATCCGAGGTGCTCGGCGATCTCCACCAGCAACTGCTCGTCGGTTCGCGGCTTGGGCGCCGATCGGGACAACAGGTCGGTGAGGAGTTGCTCTGCGAGCGCGACGTCGACCTGGGTCTTGTTCAGGCTGGCGTAGGCGGCGACGCGAATGAGCGCACCCTCGAGCTCACGGATGTTGGTCGTGACCTTGCTGGCGATGAACTCGAGCACGTCGTGTGACACCGACGTCCGCTCGCGCTCGGCCTTGTTGCGCAAGATGGCGAGGCGCGTCTCCATGTCGGGTGGCTGAATATCGGTGATCAAACCCCAACGGAAGCGGCCACGGAGACGGTCCTCGAGGGTCGGGATCGCATCCGGCATGCGGTCGGAGGAGATGACGATCTGCTTGTTCGCACCGTGCAAGGAGTTGAAGGTGTGGAAGAACTCTTCCTGCAACCCTTCCTTGCCCTCCATGAACTGGATGTCGTCGATGAGCAGGACGTCGACCTCGCGGTAGCGACGCTTGAACGCAGCGATCGTGTTGCTGCGGATGCCGTCGACGTATTCATTGAGGAACGTCTCAGTCGAGACATAGCGCACCTCGTAGTGCGCATAGTTCTGGTGTACGTAATACCCGATCGCGTGCAAGAGGTGGGTCTTGCCGAGTCCCGCGGATCCGTAGATGAACAACGGGTTGTACGAACGACCGGGTGTTTCTGCAACCCGTTGCGCGGCGGCAAGGGCGAACTGATTGCTCGTGCCCTTGACGAAGGTCTCGAACGTGTAGCGGGGATTCAGTCCGACAGCGGTGCCCTTGCCCGTGCGGGACTTGGAGACGGTGGTCTCCGGGGTGGCGACCGTCGGGTTCAACTGGGTCGGCAGCGTCGGGGCTGGCGTCGCTCGCTCGGCGGCATCCAGGGTCGCGCTCGATTGCACGTCGACATGAAGCTCGCGATCACTCGCACCGACTTCGTCGAGCGCGTCACGCACGAGCGACATGTAGCGGGTGAGGATGCGCTCCTTGATGTAGGTGTTCGGCACCTGCAAACGGAGACTCATCTTGTCGTCGGCGACGGCGATGGCATCGTTGAAGGTCGAGAACCACACGGCTTCGGAGACTTGTGCGCGCAGCACCTGGGCGGTCGCTTGCCAGACATCATCGTGCGACACTTCATGCACCTTTGGTTCCACAGACACCCCCTTTTGTTATCCACAGCACTATCCACAGGGTGTGGAAGTGCCCCCGCCGCGAGGTGGGGAAAGCGAAGGTAGCAGGTTTTCCACAGGCGGAAAAAATGCGCATTCGCCTGTAGAGTGCGTACCCTTGCAGTCTGCTTCGAACCATCCGGTTCGGGGCATCATCAGGCCGGCTTGCCAGCCACACGATCGAGGAGGCGTGCGTGAAGCGCACATTCCAACCCAATAACCGCCGTCGCTCCAAGAAGCATGGCTTTCGCAATCGCATGAGCACCCGTGCCGGCCGCGCAGTCCTGAAGTCCCGTCGGGCCAAGGGCCGCCACCGCCTGTCCGCTTGATCGGACGTCTGCAACATCGGAGCGACTTCGCCCGCCTCACCGAGGAGGGAACATATGTTCGCTTCGGTGGTCTGTGGTGCCGCATGATCGCCGACCCCCGCCTCAAGGAGCCCTTGGTGGGCTACGCCATCGGTCGAAACTTTGGCGGAGCCGTCCAGCGCAACCGGATGCGTCGGCGCCTGCGGGCGCTCCTCCAGACCCGCGGAGGACAGTTTCGGCCCGGGCTGTACCTCATTGGGGCAAACGAAGCTTCAGGGTCATTGACCCCGGCAGAGCTGACACAGAGCGTGGACGGCCTTCTCGAGGGGGTCAAAAAACACTATGAGTGACTCAACGACCACTCAATGGATTGAGGGCCGAATGGTGCGCGCCATCGCGTGGTATCAGTCGCTGCGACCCGGCGCGCCCTCCCCCTGTCGATTCTTTCCGACGTGCTCGGAGTATGCCTCTGAAGCTATTTCGACACACGGGCCGTGGCGCGGGCTCGTGCTGACCGTGCGACGCCTCAGCCGGTGCCGACCCTTCGGGCCCTCGGGGTTCGATCCCGTGCCCGAGATTCGGGAAACACGCCGATCCTCCCGTACCGTCATGGATACTTCTGACTCGACCCCCGAAAGTTGCTGACCCACATGTTTGAACTTGCTGCTCGCCTGATTGCCACGTTTTATTCCTGGACACACAGTTATGCAGTCGCGATCGGTCTCGTTGCCGTCGTCGTGATGCTCCTCATCACTCCCCTCACATTGAAGAGCACGAAGGGCATGCTCGAGATGCAGCGCCTGCAGCCCGAGATGCGCCGTCTGCAATCGCAGCTCAAGGGCGACCGTCAGCAATTGAACGCCGAGATGATGAAGCTGTACCAGGAGCACAAGGTCAACCCGTTGGCATCCTGTCTCCCACTCCTCGCACAGATGCCGATCTTCATCATCATGTTCCGGGCGATGCACGGTTTGATCTTCGAAGTCGAAGGGAAGTTCGCACCGAAATATGTGAACCACTCATCCGAGCTCTACACGTCTCTCGTCGGCAAGTCGGAGATGAAGTCGTTCGGGATCGATCTCGCGCTGCGCCCAGTTCAAGCCGCACAGGAGAACTTCGCCAAGGGAATCATCTACATCCTCCTCGTTGCCGTTCTCGCCGGTGTCTATTTCATCCAGCAACGAATGGTCGCGTCGCGAACCGTGAGCCCGACGATGTCGGCAAGCCAAGCGAAGATGATGCAATACCTGCCCGTTGCATTTGCGGTATTCCAGTTGTTCCTGCCGACCGCACTCGTCGTGTACTACATGGTGCAGGCCATCGTTCGCATCGTTCAGCAGTACTACATCACGAAGCGTTTCTACGGCCACGATGACTCGCTCGGTCGACAAGCGCAAGCAGCGAGCGCAAAGGCCCGTGACATCGCGCAGACCGAGAAGCAGGCCAAGAAGGAAACACCGCCGTCCAACGAGCCGTTCCAGAGCAAGCGTGTGACACCACGAAAGGGATCCGAATCGTCGCAGGTCAGTCGTCGACCCCAAGCGCCAGGAAAGAACAGAACAGGCTCGATCGAGCGCAAGAAGAAGTAGTTCGCATCATCGTCAACATCCGAGATGTTGGCCACGTCAGAGAAATGAGAAATTCATGGAATGGGTAGAAACAACAGGAGACACCATCGAGGAGGCAAAGAGTGCCGCACTCGACCAACTCGGAGTTGCGGAAGACGACGCCGAATTCGAAGTGTTGGACGAGCCGAAGCAAGGATTGTTCGGTCGCACACGCGGCGAAGCTCGTGTCCGTGCGCGAGTCCGACCGACCTCACCGCGGGCGAAGGCCGACCGTCGGGATCGTGGCCCAAAGCGCGACAAGCGACAGGGCGAGTCCAAGCGCGGCCCGCGCAAAGAGCGCTCACAGGAGCGTGCGCCACGGGCCGAACGTGAGCCAAGGACCAACACCACCCCGATCGATCCGACCACGGTGAGTGCTGCGGCAACCACATTCCTCGAAGGCCTCCTCGTTGCGAGTGATATTCGTGGATCGGTCTCCGCCACGGTGACGGGCGAAGACATCGACATCAACGTGGACGGCGACGGCGCTTCGATGTACGTCGGCGCCAAGGGCGCCACCCTGCTGGCACTCCAGGACCTCACGCGTGTGGTGAGCCAGCGCCGCCTCGGCGACCACGAGACCCACCTGCGGGTGGACGTTGCCCACTATCGCGAAAAGCGCCGAGAGGCTCTCGGGCGCTTTGCCATCAAAGTTGCCAATGACGTGCTGGCGACTGGTCAGCCACGCGTTCTCGAGCCCATGAATTCTGCCGACCGGAAGATCGTCCATGATGCCCTCGTCGATATGGACGGCATTGCCACTCGATCTCAGGGTCAGGACCCGCATCGCCGCGTGGTCGTCGCGCTCGCAGACGGAGACTCCCCGTCGGCTGAGTAGCCCCGACTACCCTCGAGGTGGTCGCCCATGTCAGAGTTCCTCACGCATCCCGGGTTGTTGCGCGTCTTCGCGGAGGCCCAACGGGTCGGTGCCCTCGGACCGGTGCACCCTACTGACGTCATCGCCCACTCGCTGTCGTTCGTCAATGCCCTCCCCGAGGGTGCTCAACTATGTGCCGATCTGGGAACCGGAGCTGGTGTGCCAGGGCTGGTTATTGCCGTGGCGAGGCCCGAACTTCGGGTCCTGCTTGTGGACCGGCGGGCCAAGCGCACTGATGCCCTCACACGAGCGGTTGCAAGCCTGGGTCTCGAGCATCGGGTCGAAGTGCATTGCGGGGACGCCGGGGCACTTGGCGAGTCAGCGTTTCACCACTCCGTTGATGTGGTGACCTGTCGAGGGTTCGGGTCGCCCGAGACCACCATTCGCCTCGCCACCCCATGGGTCCGTTCCGGGGGGAAGGTGATCGTCAGCGAACCCCCAGAAATCGAAGGGGACCGATGGACTGGGGTCGATCTTGCGGCGGCCCACACCTCGGCCCCTGTCCGAATGGGCCAGGTTGCAGTGTTCCACGTGGAACATCCAGCCCACTGAGGCCGCAGTGTTCCACGTGGAACATCCACCACCCCGTGGGACCCGAGAACTAGCCTTGATGGCATGAACGAGCCCGGATCCCCCTCTAACGGACCTCGTCCAACCCCCCGGGTGATCGCCATGGCGAATCAAAAGGGTGGTGTTGGCAAGACGACGACCACCATCAACCTGGGCGCCTGCCTCGCCGAGCAGGGCTATCGAGTCCTGCTCATCGACCTGGACCCTCAAGGAAATGCCAGCACGGGACTTGGGCTGAACACCCGGGACATGGATCGCAGCGTGTACCACGTGCTCTTGGACGAGACTCCCCTCGAGGACTGCCTCGAACCAACGGCCGTCAAGAATCTCTTCGTTGCACCCTCGAACCTCGACCTCGCGGGGGCCGAAATCGAGCTCGTGCCAGCAATGGGTAGGGAAACCCGGCTCAAGAAGGCCATCGATGCGATCCTTGACCAGTTTGACTATGTTCTGATCGACTGTCCACCGTCACTTGGACTCCTCACGGTGAACGGGTTGACGGCAGCGCACGAGGTCATCGTGCCCATCCAGTGCCAGTACTACGCGCTCGAGGGCCTCGGCCAGTTGCTCCGCAACGTCGATCTCGTCAGCAAGAACCTCAATCCCGGCTTGGGTGTCAGCACCATTATCTGCACCATGTTCGATACGCGAACGAAACTGTCGAGCGATGTCGTCAACGAAGTACGCGAGCATTTCGGTGAGAAGGTGTGCAAGAACGTGATCCCGCACAATGTCCGTCTGGCGGAAGCGCCGTCCCACGGCAAGCCGATCACCACGTTTGACCCAAGCTCCACAGGAGCGAAGGCCTATCGAGCAGTCGCATTGGAGGTGAGCGGTGGCGCGCCGGAGCGGGCTCGGTAAAGGTCTCGATGCACTGATTCCGACTGGTGCTGGCTCAACGCCGCCGACCGGCGGCGCCAGCACGGGTCTTCGTGAGATCCCAGTGTCGGCCGTGAAGCCGAACCCGAATCAGCCGCGCGTACATTTCGATGAGGAGGCACTCGCCGAACTGACCGCATCTGTTCGAGCGATAGGTGTGCTGCAACCCATCTTGGTTCGTCCGCGTGGCGACGCCGAATTCGAACTCATTGCCGGAGAACGCCGTTGGCGTGCTGCGACACGCGCGGGCTTGAGCACGATTCCGGCAATCGTTCGCATGACCGACGATGTGTCCTCGGTCGAGCAAGCACTCGTCGAGAATCTCCATCGCCAGGATCTCACTCCGCTCGAGGAAGCTGCCGCCTATAAGCAACTTCTTGACGATTTCTCGATGACGCACGAGCAGGTTGCATCGAAGGTCGGCAAGAGCCGATCCGCAATCACCAATTCGTTGCGACTGCTCGCCCTACCCGCCTCCGTTCAACAACTGTTGGCGGACGGTCGTCTCACTGCTGGCCACGCAAAGGCTTTGCTCGGAACCCCCGACCGTGCGATCCAGGAGCGACTGGCGCGTCAAGCGGTAGACGAGTCGTGGACCGTGCGCGGCGTCGAAGACGCGATTCGGGATGCGACTGGTGCGCCAAAGCCAACACCCAAGCCGACGTCGACGGGCGGAAAGCCGGGTTCCCGACCGACAGGTGGTACCGCACTTCGCCCACCAGGTCTGATGGAACTCGAGTCACTGTTGAGCGAGCACCTGCAGACGTCGGTGAGCGTGTCGATGGCGGGGAAGCATGGACGCATCACGATTGACTTTGCTGATCTCGCAGATCTCGAGCGGATATATCGAGCGATGACCGAGTCCGGGCTCGACGACGACTAATTTTTCTCACCATCAGGTAGATGGTCACGGTCAATCTGTGGTTGACCTTACGCACATCGTGGGGAAAACCCTGTGGATAACCCTAGGACTCAGGTGGGGTGGGGGTTTCCAGCCACTTGGCAAGAGCGGAACCGATCTGGGTTCCGACCACAACTGAGCCCTCATGGGGGTCCAGGGTCCCGACGTCAACCACGACGGCGGTCATTCGTGTTTCACGAAGGACCGTCTCTCGACTGCCTGACACGGTGATTTCTCGTGGTGCCAAGGAGCCCTCGAGCGCCGTCGCCAATGAGCCCGCCAAGGATCGTCCCAGCTCGGAAACGAATCGATCCGTTTCGAAGTACGACACCGTCACCGAGTCCGATGACGACGTGGTGAGTCCGACATAGACCCGCGCGTCGAATGAGTTTGCAGTCATCGAATGCTGGTGTGCGTCGATCGAGTCCGTGATCACGACGTCGGCGTGCGTTTCACGAAGCCGACGAGTCGCGATTCGGGCGATGTGCTGCGTATCTCCGAAGCAACCGATGACGACGTGAGTCCTCGTCTCTGATGCCGGATCACGCAGTAGTTCGCCTTCTCGCACGGCGACGATGCCTGGCCCCGACCCCGATTGTCCACTCACGCGTTCGAGCAAGCGAAGGGTCTTCTGGCCGCAGATTCCGTCGGTGACGAGGCCCGAATTGTGTTGAAACTCCATCAGTGCGCGCACGGTGAGTGGCCCGAAGATGCCGTCCGCTTTGCCACAGTCGAAGCCCAACTTTGCGAGACTCGACTGGAGTTGTTCCACGTCGTCACCTCGTAGATGCGGGGAGGTGAGGTACAAGAGCCGAGAACCCAGGAGCCACGACGACTCAACGAGCATCTGCCAGGTCGATTGCGTGCAGATCCCGTCCGCGGGAAGCCCCCGGCCCGACTGGAACTCAATCAGTGCATCAGCGGTGGATTCACAGAAGAATCCCAACTCGAGCGATTCCACATCGAGTAGGCCGAGTGCCTGCAGGCGACGCTGAATGCCGCGAATTGCCTCGCCGCGTTGGCCGCGGGTTAGCGGGAAGCCGGAAGAAATTCCGCCAACTCCTGCAGTAGCTGGCCCTTGCCCTTGGCACCGACCAGGCGCTTCACGGCCTCACCGTTCTTGAACACGATCAGGGTGGGAATGCTCATGACGTTGAAGCGCATCGCAATGTCGCCATGGTCATCGACGTTGAGTTTGCCGATCTGCAACTTTCCCGCCTGCTCGGTGGCGAGCTCGTTCAATACTGGTGCAATCGCCTTGCATGGTCCGCACCACTCGGCCCAGAAGTCGACGAGCACCGGCGTGTCCGCTGAGCGAACGGTCTCGTCGAAGTTTGTAGAGGTGAGTGTCGCGATGTTGCCAGCCACTGGAGTTCTCCTTGTTTTCGTTCTGACGAATTCAACACTACGGCGCGATGCGTTATTCCTTCGCGACTAGTGCTGTGCCTCAAGCCACCGTTCGCAGTCGATTGCCGCCATGCAACCCGAGCCTGCGGCGGTGATCGCTTGTCGATAGGTGTGGTCCTGGACGTCACCGCAGGCGAAGACCCCTGCGATGTTGGTGTATGTCGAACCGGCCTTGGTGATCAAGTACCCGTTGTCTTCCATGTCGAGCACACCGCGGAAGAGATCCGTGTTCGGTCGGTGACCGATCGCAACGAACACACCGGTCACCGCAAGCGAGGACGTCTCACCGGTGACCGTGTCGCGCAACTCGACACCCGAGACGCTTTCTTCTCCGACGATCTTGGTGACTTGCGAATTCCACACGAAGTTGATCTTCGGATTTGCGTGTGCACGCTCCTGCATGATCTTGGAAGCCCGAAGCGCGTCGCGACGGACGATGATCGACACCTTGGAGGCGAACTTGGTGAGGAATTGTGCTTCTTCGAGCGCCGAGTCGCCACCACCGACGACGATGATCTCTTGGTTGCGAAAGAAGAAGCCGTCACAGGTTGCACATGTGGAGAGGCCGTGACCGATGAGCCGCTGTTCTTCAGGTAATCCGAGCATGAGCGACTGTGCTCCAGTACTGACGATCACGGAGTCGGCGGTGTACTCCTGGTCGCGAACCCAGGCTCGGAACGGTCGTGCAGAAAAGTCGATCTTGGTCACCTTTTCGGTGATGAATTGGGCACCGAAGCGCGCCGCCTGTTCCCTGCACCGCATCATCAACTCAGGTCCCATGATTCCTTCGGGGAATCCGGGGAAGTTCTCGACCTCGGTCGTGAGCATCAGCTGGCCACCCGGTTGATCGGAGGTCGACGACGGTTCGCCTTCGATGACGAGTGGCTGGAGGCTCGCGCGGGCGGTGTAGATGGCGGCAGTGAGTCCTGCGGGACCCGAACCAATGATGAGCACTTTGGTGTGTTGCGACACGACGCGTCCTTTGATGGGTGGTGTGGGACCCGAATCTAGTCGGGGTGCGCGTCAGTCTTCAGGGTGACGACGGCGAAGCGTGCGCAGTCCGATGAGGACGAACAACGAACCGAGGACGACGTAACTCACCCAGACTGCGGTATCTCGATCCCACCACAGGTCGAAGAGCTCGTTCGCACCGCGAAAGAGACCGACGAGTGCGAACACGAACGCCACGGAGGCTCCAACGGCGATCAGGAGCCCGAACACCACTGCGCGGACCGCGATGATGAGGGGCTTGGTGGTGCGGTTGCGGACACCGTCGAGGACGCGGTCCAGCAGGTCGACGGAGCGCGTCACCCATTTCGGGTCGGAGAGCGACTTGAACGCCACGCTTCGAGGCTAACTCTGCAGGAACGTGATGCCGGCGAGGAGCGACTGGTACGGATTGCTCGAACTGCACGCAGGGCTGACCCCTGCTTCGCGCAGTGCAACCAAGACGTACTGCGCGGGCTCGGTGAGGCTGAACACCGCACCGGCTCGTTTGGTGTTGAACTTCTTGGCTACGTGTGGACCCCAGGCGGTGATGTCGGCGGGAGGTTGATCGTTGGTCGCGAACACCTCGATCGTCCACGGCGCGTTGCGCATTCCAATTTTCAAGGTGCCGGTGGCGGGAGCGGAAAGGGTTACTAGTAGCCCGACGAACTCCTTGCTCCCGAAGTACTGGTTCGCATAACACGTGGTCGACCAGAGCGTGTCGGGGTTGCCGTCGATCAAATTCGGAACGAGCGCCTCGTTCTCCATGCCGTCGTCACCATTCGGGTCGTAGCTGACGATCGACTGGATGGTCGCAACCGTGGGAGCGACGACCTGTGCAGGTGTCGACTCGGCTGGAGCAACTGCTTCATCCTTTCGACCGAGTTGCGCAAGAACGACCGCAGCGAGGATCCCGACGGAGGCAAGGACGGCGAGGAGTCGAATGCCGTTGCGCCGAGCATCGCGGCGTGTGAGACCACGTTGCGGACTTCGTGCGTCTTTGCGCGGAATGATGGTCGTGAGTGCGAGTTCGCCTTCGTCATCGACGACATATTCGCCATCCGTCGCGGGTTGCACGATTGGTGTCGTCGGATCGATGTTGGGAACGAGAGCGGCGGACAATGCCGCGCGAGCCTCGGTGCCAGTCGCGAAGCGGTCGTCGGGGTTCCGTGCGATCAACTTGTGGATGACTTTTACGAGTTGGGGAGAGAGCGATGGGCGCAGTCGCGCGAGGTCCGTCGGCTCGCGTTGGAGACGGGCGAGTGCGGTGTCCGCGTCGGACTCTCCGAGGAACGGAACGCGACCGGCGAGACACTCGTAGAGAACGAGGCCGAGGCTGTAGAGGTCCGCACGTCCGTCGAGTGGTTTGCCGCGCACCTGTTCGGGTGACAGATACTTGGCGGTGCCCATCATGATGTTGTCGTTGGTCAAGTCGCGTTCGGAAGGGTTTGCTTCCTTGGCGATTCCGAAGTCGGCGAGGAGGACGCGGCCCTGCGGTGTGACGAGGATGTTGCCCGGCTTCACGTCGCGGTGGATGATGCCTCTCGCATGAGCTTCGGCGAGTGCCGCGGCGATCGAGACGCCGACGTGCACGGTGAGTTTTGGTCCGAGTCGCTTCTGTCGGTCGAGGATGTCGCGCAGGCTCTTGCCCTTGACGTATTGCATGACGACTGCTTGCCGGCCCTGGTAGTCGAGGCAGTCGTAGACGGCGACGATGTTGGGATGTGTGATACCCGCGCAGGCCTTGGCCTCGCGACGGAATCGTTCGGCGGCGTCCTCGTCGTCGGCTAGGTGTGGTTTGAGAAGCTTGACGGCAACGTCACGGTGCAGGAACGTGTCGGTGGCGAGCCAGACCTCTGCCATGCCGCCGCGGGCGATGCGCCGCTCGAGTGCATAACGCCCGCCGATCGGGGCTGGATGCGTACGTTGCTGCGCCATTGTTGGAAAATGACGCTAGTTCGCACGCTTCGTGCGGTGAGGGAATGTCAGTTCGTCGTCGTGTATTCAGTCGACGTGATATGCGACTCCGATGGTTCCCGGCCCGGTGTGCGACCCGATGATCGGTCCGATGTCACCAACGACGATCTCATCTCGATACCCAGCCTTCAAGTCGTTCACGAGGTCGTGGAAGTCGGTGCACTGGGCCTGCAAGATGGCGAGGTTGCTGACCCGACCCGCCTCACGCACTTTGCTGGCGAGGAAGGCGAGCGCCTTGCTGCGAGTGCGTTGGCGGCCACCCTCCTCGACTTTGCCGTTGCGGATTTCGATGACGGGCTTGATCGACAGGGTGGTGGCAAGGAAGGCCTTGGCACCGCCGATTCGTCCGCCCTTCTTCAAGTTCTCAAGCGTGTCGAGGACGCCCCACACGCGGGCCCGAGCGGCAAAGTCGCGGGCGGCACGCTCGACGTCGTCGAGTGAGGCACCGGCTGCGGCAACCTTGGCGGTGGCGACGGCGGTGATGCCTTGGCCCATGGAGGCCGAGCGGCTGTCGACGACGCGCACGGAGATGTCGCCGGAGAGCGACTTGGCCGCGAGTTCGGCACTCTGCATGGTCGCGGAGAGTTCCGAAGAGAGCGAGACGACGACGATCCCGGTTGCGCCCTGCGATGCCAAGCGACGAAACTCTGCCTCGAATTGTCCCGGAGACGGCGCGGCGGTCTCGGGCAGCACTGGCGAAGACGAGCAGCGCTCCCAAAACTGTGCGACCGTGAGCGACTGACGGTCGATGAACTCCTCGTCACCGAAGCGGAATGACAACGGAACGATGCCGATGCCGTGTTGGTCGACGAGGTGTTGAGGGAGGTCGCACGCGCTGTCGGTGACGATTCGAATGGTCATGAAGATCAGCGTATCGCAGGGTGTTTTTCGACGGCGTTGCGCCGTTTGCGTGCACGCCAATGAGCCACCCACCACGTCGCGAGAACGAGTACTGCTGCACCAGTCACGAGTTGACCGAGTCCGGAGATCGCAGTCACGCGCGCGCCGATGCGGATGGTTTGACCGATCTTGTGGGAACCATCTGGTGAGGTGAAGGTGACATCGACGGGGAATCGCCCGTTCGCTCGCGCGACGACGTCGACGACGACGTCGACCGAACCTTGTGGGGGAATGGTGATCACGCGAGCGGCGTCTCGAATCAGCAATTTCGCACTCGAAATCTCGACTCCGATCGTCACTTCTTCGGCCGATTCGTTGCGCACCGGTAGGCGCAAGGTCCCTTCGCGACTCCCGAGCGTGAACGACAGCCCATCTGGAATGGTGAGCGAGTTACGCAACAGCCGTGCACGCGAACGGACGCCTTTCACATACGTGTCGAGCGTGGTCTCGTCGAATCGATCGTCGTTGAGAATGAGGAGTGATCGGTCCCACTCGTAGCGGAGGGGCGATTGAGACGAGAGCATCGACTCTGTAATACGCACGAAGGAAGTTGCCTCATCGATCGTCGCTCGGTTCGCGTTGAGATCGATGCGTGAAATTGTCGGCAAGGAGGTCGTCGAGTCGTCGGCGGTGACGGCGCCAAGTCGAGACACACCGACGAGGTTCAATTGCGGTGCACGGTCGAGAGCAAGGAGCAGTGGGATGGCAACCTGCACGGAGGGAACCTCGCCCCGGGTGTCACCGAGGACCGCATGCAGTCGTTTGACGTCCCCTCCCGATCCTTCGACGGCCGATCGGGAAAGGATGAGCGAGGCAGCGATGCGCGCCGCATCGACGACGGGGCTCTGTCGATCGCCGGTGAGGAGTTCTGCGAATGACGGGTCGATGGACTTGACTGCAAGTGACGTGTCGACCGTCGGTCCCACGCGATACGTCTTCAAATAGTTGTCGAGGGAGCCAGATGCTTGGGAAGCGTTCGGTGTGAGCACGATCGTCTTCACGTCGTTGGCGCGAAGGAGATCGACGCCATCTGTGTCGAGTGGTTGACGGGCAACCCAGGCCTGTGAATTCAGTGGGGCGTCACCGTTGTGGACGTCGAGGACGTCTCGTCCAGCAACGAGGAGTTCAGCGAATCGTTCACCGAGACCGGTTCGCTGTGCGCTCGACGGGTCGAACGGTACGTACGGCAACTGAACGGACTCATGTCGTTGCATCACCGCCTCGAGCCGAGTGAGGAGCTCGATGTCGTCGGTTGAGGCAGAACGTGCGAGGCCGTCGATCACCTCGGGCTCGATGGCGAGTGTGAGTGGTCCGCCTTCGGCCGAACCGATGGCGATCAGATTCTCGAGGGCGAGACGGGCGGCAGCGTCGAGTGCGATGGAGCCGTCGGGCTGCGTCGCTGGTCTGCCGGACACGGCTGGTGCTCCGACGAGGAGGGATACCTTCATCTTCGTAAATGTCGCCGTTGGCGCAAAGAGGTTGACGACGGTCGTGATGCTCGCGCGAACCTCACCTCCGACCGACACCTCAAGGCGTATGGGATAAATACCGTCGGCGCGCAGCGCGAGGCCGCCACGGCCAGCTGCGACGAGGATGACGAAATCTCCGGTCGGTGTTCGTTCCAGACGTCGTGTGAGTGCCCCGAAGACAGCGATGGATTCGGATGGCGTCGTCGAGTCGAGTGCCGTGGTGAGTTCCTCTCGCGTCGTGACGGGAGCAAGCGCCCGAACCGTGACTGTCGCGGTGTTCGATTCACCGAGCTCTTGGCGAAGTTGGTCGTCGCTCACGTTGAACACGAACCTGAACTGGCGATCGCTAGCGACGTTGAAGTTCTGGGCGACGAGCCTCAAGTTGGTCGAAGCCGCCGATGCGTGGTGGGTGCCAGTCATCTGACAGACGACCAAGAAGAGCACCGCTATCACTCGTCGCACAGCCTCTAACCTACTTCTCGTGGTTCCTGAGCGGTTTGCGCCAGTGTTGGCGGAAGTGGCGCCACTCGGCGAGTTGTTTCGCGCACAACGAAAGAAACTGTTCTTGGTCGGTGGAAGTGTGCGCGACTTGTTGATCGATCGCGCGACGACGGAACTCGACTTCGATTTCACCACCGACGCGAGACCAGACGACATCAAGGCCATCGTTTCCGGTTGGGCAGATGCACTGTGGACGCCGGGAGAGCGATTCGGAACGATCTCTGCCGAGAAAGGCGGACGGACCTACGAGATCACGACGCACCGTGCAGAGGCCTATTCACCCGAGAGTCGAAAACCAGAGGTGCAGTTCTCTGATCGAATCGAGGACGACCTCTCGAGGCGAGACTTCACCGTGAATGCAATGGCCCTTGAGATCACGGCCGAAGCCCCCGTTCTTGTCGACCCGTATGGCGGACTCGCAGACTTGATGGGCAAAGTCCTGCGCACCCCGTTGTCGCCGACGGTGAGTTTCTCTGATGATCCCCTGAGGATGATGCGGGCGGCACGATTCATCGCCGGTTTGCAGCTCACGCCCGTCGACGAGCTCGTCGCAGCCGTGCGGTCGATGTGCGATCGTTTGTCCATCGTCTCTGCGGAGCGGATCCGTCACGAGTTGGATCGTTTGATGGTGACTGAGCATCCGACTGCTGGTCTGTGGTTCTTGGTCGATACCGGCCTCGCCGAGCACTTCTTTCCCGAACTTCCCGCAATGCGCTTGGAACAAGACCCGATACATCGCCACAAGGACGTTCTCACCCACACGTTCGCCGTCGTCGAAAATGTCCGCCCAGATGCTTCACCAGAGTTTGATTTTCGGATCACTCGCCTCGCTGCATTGTTCCATGACATCGGCAAACCTCGCACGAGGGGTTACAAGGATGGCAAAGGAGTGACCTTTCATCATCATGAAGTTGTCGGCGCTCGGATGACCAAAGCGCGGCTCAAGGCACTCAAGTATTCGTCTCAGGACGTTGACGCGATCACCGACCTTGTTGCGTTGCACTTACGCTTCCACACCTATGCGATGGGTTGGACCGATTCGGCAGTGCGCCGATACGTTCGTGACGCGGGGCCGCTCCTCAACGAGTTGAACGTCTTGACGCGATGCGATTGCACGACGCGCAACGAGAAGAAAGCGCTACTTCTCGCGCGACGAATGGACGAACTTGAGCAACGAATCGCCGAGGTGATGGCACGCGAGGAGCTCGCTTCGCTGCGACCCGAGCTCGATGGAGCGCAGGTGATGGAGGTGCTTGGCATTTCACCCGGTCGCGAAGTCGGAGCGGCGATGGAGTTCTTGATGGAGATCAGGCTGGAAGAAGGATTGATCGGAACCGAAGCGATCACGGAACGCTTGCGGACGTGGTGGGCAGAACGCCACTGATTCGTTCGGGCATGGCTATCGTGACGGCTCATGGCTAGGGGAAAGGGATGGTTGAGTGCGCTGTCGTTGACCGACGACAACGGACACCAGTTGGGCGGCATCGTCGACCATCGTCTCACCCGACGCGCACTCATCAACGAGTATCGACGCGGTCGCCTGCGTCGCGACCAGGTCTGCGATGCACATCCGGAATTGTTGCGAGCCGCTCGAAACTTCGGGGACGAAACCATCGTCAAGTGTCCGATCTGCGTCGAGGACACGGTCGTACTCGTGACCTATGTGTTCGGGCCGCGTCTACCCAGCCACGGACGCTGCATCACCAAGCCGACCGAATTGGATGAATATCGCCGAATGGCTCGCACTGCGGTCGCCGGTGACTACACGGCCTATGTCGTCGAAGCCTGTCGCTCGTGCGGATGGCACCATCTACTGAGGACGCTTGCGCTCAACCCTGAACGGGAAGCTCGGGCACCTCGCAGGCGGAGCGCCAGCCGCTAGCCGTTTCTGCGCAACAGGGGTGTGTCAGCCTGCTGGGCGTGCCGATACCATTGCCCCTCCACATACCTGCCCCCACGGGGGCTCCAGTCCACGACTGGAACCGAAGGGAGATAACGCAAACATGCGTTCATATGAGTTGATGGTCATCGTCAGCGGCGCGCTCGAGGAGTCCGCGGCACACAGTTGGATCAACACTGTGACCAAGCAAATTTCTGCGGCTGGCGGGTCGGTTCACGGCACACCTGATTGGTGGGGAAAGCGCCGACTGGCCTATCCCATCAAGAAGCAGTCAGAGGGTTTCTATGCCATCTTCAATGTGGTCGCTCCTGGTGGAGCACTCGACGAAGTGGAGCGCACCCTCCGTATCGCGGACGACGTCCTCCGCCACAAACTCCTGCGCTTGCCCGATCACGAGGCAGCACGCCGCGGCATGGCCGTTGCGTCTGCATAGTCGGCACGCACAGAAACGACAAAGGAGCCACAACTCATGGCAGACAACACCATCACTCTCGTCGGGAACCTGACCCGCGACCCGGAATTGCGTTTCACCACAACGGGACGCGGCGTCGCATCGTTCGGTATCGCCGTCGGTCGCCGTTATCAGGTCAATGGCGAATGGCAAGAGCAGACCTCGTACTTCAACGTCACCGCTTGGGGTCAACTCGGCGAGAATGCTGCAGCATCATTGACCAAGGGCACGCGTGTCGTCGTCACCGGCCGCCTCGAGCAGCGCGAGTACACCACTCGTGAAGGCGACAAGCGCACCGCGATTGACGTCATCGCCGACGAACTCGGACCGAGCCTCCGCTGGGCGACCGCACAGGTCGAGCGCACGCCTCGAGGCGAAGGCGGCTCCTCGCGTGCACCGCAGGGCCAATCGGCCGAGGCCGCACCATTCGACGGCGAAGAACCCTTCTGACCATCACCAATCGACTAAAGGAACATCACCATGACGAGTAAGAAGAACAAGGAACGCGCAGCAAAGGCTGCGATGCGCAAGTACAAGAAGCGCCCGAACACGCTGAACGCCGAGAAGGTCGACTACATCGACTACAAGGACGTCACGTTGCTCCAGCGTTTCATGTCGGATCGCTCGAAGTTGAAGGCACGTCGCATGAACGGGAACTCCGTGCAGCAGCAGCGCGATGTCGCGCTTGCCGTCAAGAACGCCCGCGAAATGGCACTCTTGCCGTACACGAAGCGGGTTGCCTCCGCGCGAGCACCGCGTCGAGGCGAAGAAGACGGTTCGATGTCGGATCGCCCACGTCGTGACCGCTCCGAATCATCACTCGTCGATACCTATGCCGACGTGATCAACGCCGAAGCGGGCTCCGACGTCGTTGAAGAATCACCAGCCGAAGCTCCGGCAGAGGAGGCGTAAGTCATGAAGGTTCTGCTTCGTCAAGACATCAGTGGCGTCGGCCGCCGAGGCGACATCGTGTCGGTGTCGTCTGGTCATGCTCGCAACTTCCTCCTTCCGCGCGGTCTTGCGATCGCCGCGACCGACGGTGCAGTCGTTCAGGCAACGTCGATGCGTCGCGCCCGCGACCTCCGCGAGGCCGCTGATCGTGAATCCGCCCAGGCAATCGTTGCGGAGCTCGCCAAGCGCACCATTCAGGTGGCGGCGAAGGCAGGTTCCGAAGGACGCTTGTTCGGTTCGGTGACCGCAAGCGACATCGCGAACGCCGTTTCGTCCCAGGCTGGCATCTCGCTCGATCGCAAGAGCATTCAGATCGCTTCGCCGATCCGAACGGTCGGTGACCATTCTGTGTCGGTCGAGTTGTTCGCTGGCATCACGGGCACCATCTCGCTCACCGTTTCGGCGAGCTAGGACAAAAGGCCCAGCGGGGCGCGTTCCACATGTCCTCTTCGGGAGACGTTCGTAGCGACTCGCGTTCGTTGCAGCGCGTCCCTCCCCACAACCTTGACGCCGAGGCATCGCTCCTCGGCGCGATGCTCTTGTCCCGTGAGGCGATCGGTATCGCGATCGAACGTGGCGTGCGCCCCGATGAGTTCTACAAGCCCGCGCACCGCCACATCTTCGATGCAATTCGGTCACTGAACACGAGCGGCGAGGCGGTTGACCCCGTCACCGTCGCAGACGCCCTGCGCAAGGCCGGCCTCCTCGACACCGTCGGTGGAATGGATGCGTTGCTGTCGATTCAAAACGCCGTTCCCGCGGTGACGAGCACCGAGCAATATGCGCGCATCGTGCACGACACCGCCCGATTGCGTCGACTGATCGGCGCGGCATCGGAAATTGCCGAACTTGCCTACAGCGAGCCAGACGACATCGAAAAGGCACTCAATGATGCTGAAAGCAGAGTGTTCTCAGTCTCCGAAAGTCAGGTCGGCGACAATGCTGAAAAGGTCCAGATCCTGCTTGGTCAAGCCCTCGAAAAACTCGAAGAGCGAGCGGAGAAGGGCGACGCGATCACCGGTGTCCCGACGGGATTCGCCGATCTCGATCGCATTCTGCTCGGGCTGCAACCGGGGACGCTCAACATCGTCGGCGCACGACCCGCCATGGGTAAGAGTGCGTTCGCGTTGAACATCGCAGTGCACGCGGCGCAGGCGACGAATCAACCCGTGCTCTTCTTCTCACTCGAAATGGGCAAGGCCGAATTGACGCAACGAATCCTCGCCAGCGAGGCGAGCGTGGACGGCAACGTGTTGCGTATCGGGCGACCGAGCGAAGACGACTGGAGCAAGATTGGACGTGCGGTCGCACGTCTCGACGTACCGCTCATCATCGACGACTCGGCAGGTACGACGGTCGGTCAGATCCGCGCGAAGGCGCGCCGTACGTATAGCCGCGAGGGCGGACTCGCCCTCATCGTGATCGACTACCTGCAACTGATGGGTGGCGACGGTCGCCCCGAGAACCGCCAATTGGAAGTGAGCGACATCAGCCGCAAGCTGAAACTTCTCGCCCGAGAATTCAATGTCCCCGTACTCGCGCTCAGTCAGCTCAGTCGCCAACTCGAACAGCGCACCGACAAACATCCGACGCTGTCAGACCTGCGCGAATCGGGAGCGCTTGAGCAAGACGCAGACGTCGTGATGTTCCTGTACCGCGGCGAGATTTATGAAGCGGATCCGAATCTGAAGGGACTCGCCGAGGTCAACGTCTCCAAGCACCGCGCCGGTCCACTCGGCCAGGCCCGTCTCGTGTGGCAGGCGAACTTCACTCGCTTTGACAACATGGCGCGCGATCAAGTTTTCGACGACGCACTCGGGGAGTAGCCGTGTTCCTCGGCGAGGACCTTTTGGCATGGCTGGTGTTGGCACTCGGTGGTGCGATGGCCGTGGGCAATGTGCTGGCCCTGGTGAGGCCACCCCAGAACCGACGAGGGTCAACGGAAGTCATGAAACCACCCGTAGTTCGTACGGTGACATTCGCTCTCATAGGAGCGGTTGCTGCGGTGTGGGCGCTTGCGTCGTTGGTCGGGGGCTAGTGGAGCGGGTGACGGGAATCGAACCCGCATTCTCAGCTTGGGAAGCTGATGTTCTGCCACTGAACTACACCCGCCAGTGTTTCCGTGAGGGTAGCAACGCTGAGCACGTAACATCCACCTGTTTCTCGGGTCCGCAGCACGTTCACTAGGGTGCTTCGTTGTGATCCTCTCAGACCGCAGTATTCGTGAGGCCCTCGCTGCTGGCCGAATCGTGGTTGACCCACTCGACGAATCATGCCTTCAGCCGTCGTCAATCGACGTCAAAGTGTCGAACCTGTTTCGAGTCTTTCGAAACCACACGGCCGCGGTCATCGACGTCAAGAAGGACCTCTCAGAACTCACCGAACTGGTTGAAGTGGGGCCCAACGACGCCTTCATGCTGCATCCCGGGGAGTTCGTCCTCGGTTCGACGCTTGAGCGGGTGGCAATCGCGGACGATCTCGTTGCCCGTGTTGAGGGAAAGAGCTCGCTTGGTCGGCTTGGCTTGCTGATCCATTCGACCGCTGGATTCATCGACGCAGGATTTGATGGGCACATCACATTGGAGTTGTCGAACGTTGCGAACCTCCCGATCACGTTGTATCCGAACATGAAGATTGGCCAAGTGAGCTTCATGACGATGACGACACC
>CAYFJS010000011.1:0-22905 GCA_964343495.1 uncultured Acidimicrobium sp.
TCCTGTTGCGGTTGCGGTTGTTTCCGTCGTAACCGTCGCGCTGGAAGCCCTGACGGTTGTTTCGATCATGGCTTCGCTCACCACGGTCATGCTGACGATCACCGCGATCGTTGTTGCGCTGCTGGTCGCCCTGACGCTTGGCGTCCGGAGCGATCGGCGTTCCCTCGTGCTCTGCCAATTCGATCTCCCAATCTGCGAGTGGCTCGCCGTCTGCTCCGAGAGCTGGCGCCTCGGACTGGCGAGATGCGGGCTTCGCCGATTCCGGCTTCGGCGCTGGAGCGGCCGGCTTCGTCTGCTCGAGGATCATGTCGATGAGTTCCTGCTTCTTGGCACGCGATGCGGACTTCACGCCGAGCGCGCTGGCGATAGCCACCAACTGCTCGCGGTCCTTCTCTTCAAGTGCTGATTGTTCCAAGGCTCCACTGGCCATAGGTCCTACTTTCATGGACACTCACAGAGATGTGACGTGCCCTTCAACCGCGAATGCGTTACGCGAAACTGAGCGCCGCGAGTTGCGGGGGCTTCACTCGGGAATCCGAGCCGAAATGAATGGTAGCCGAATTCGTCGCGGCTTACAACGCCCGTCGCGCGGAAGCCACGAATTGCTCCACGAGCGCAAGGTCATTCGGCAGGTCCGTCGACCGCTCGGGCCGTGAAAACAGGTCGGCAAGGTGCTCTGGCAGGGTCGGGCGAATCCCCGTTGCCTCTTCGACCGCATCCGGGAACTTCGCGGGATGAGCGGTGGCAAGGGTGATCGTCGGGATACCGGGCTCGCCACAGGCGAACGCCGCTGCGAGTCCGACCGCGGTGTGTGGATCGATCAGCATTGCCGTGTCGCGATACACGCGGCGCATCATCTCCACGGTCTCTGCGTCCGAACTTCGGTGGGCCCGGAACACGGGCGCGATCCAACGAGTGAATTGGTCGTTCGACACTTCGAAGGAGCCCGCTGAACGGAAGTCCTGAAGTTGAGACGTCGTCGATCGCCCGTCACGACCGTTCATCTCGAACAGGAGCCGCTCGAAGTTCGACGAAACCTGGATGTCCATGCTCGGGCTCAGCGTGGGCACCACCGGCCGCATGGACATCGACTTCGATTCGAAGAATCGAGTCAGGATGTCGTTCGAGTTCGAGCCCACGATCAGGCGGTGAACATCGGCCCCCATCTCGCGTGCGATCCAACCAGCGAGCACGTTGCCGAAGTTCCCCGTCGGAACGGAGAACGATGCCTTGCCCCCGACGGTGCGAAGGGCGGTGAAGTAATACACGGTCTGGGCCATCACTCGTGCCCAATTGATCGAGTTGACCGCAGAGAGGTTGTTCTCCTTGCGGAACGACTCGTCGTTGAACATCGCTTTCACGAGGTCTTGACAGTCGTCGAACGTTCCATCGATCGCCACACAGTGCACGTTCGGCGAGTCCACGGTCGTCATCTGACGGCGCTGCACCTCGCTCACCCGTCCGCGTGGATAGAGGATGACGATGTCGACGTTGTCGCAGTGCCTCACTCCATCGATCGCCGCGCTCCCCGTGTCGCCGCTCGTGGCGCCAACGATCATCACTCGCTCACCTCGCTTGGCGAGGACGTGATCGAAGAGTCGACCGAGGAGTTGGAGGGCGATGTCCTTGAACGCGAGGGTCGGGCCGTGGAACAGCTCGAGGAGGAGGTGTCCGGGGGCGACCTCGACGAGCGGCGCCACGTCGGGGTGACGGAACGTCGAATACGCAGCGACGCACAAGTCTCGATAGACCTCGAAGTCGATGTCGTCGGCCACGAACGGATGGGTGATCGTTGCCGCGCAGTCGGCGTAACTCTGACCGCGCATGGTCGGCTTCGGCCACGACTCGGGTACGTAGAGCCCTCCATCGCTTGCCAAACCGGCGAGGAGCGCACCCTCGAACTCGAGTACCGGTGCCGAACCCCTCGTCGAAACGTACTTCATGTCGTGGTTCAGAATAATCAGTCGCCGATGACGCGGAGCAGTCCGCCGACTCGCAGCACGACGTCGAGCTCACGCAGCCCCGCGATGCACTCCTGGACCGCCGCCTCACTCGCCTCGTGAGTCAGGAACACGAGCCTCGCTCCATTCCCGATTCCATCCTGTTCGGCTGCGCGGATGCTCACGCCGTGGCGAGCAAAGATTCCCGTGACGGAATGGAGCACTCCCGGCTCGTCCGCCACTTCGAGGGGCAAGAGATACTCGCCGCGCAGCGACGACATCGAGCGCAAGTTCGACTTCGATAGAACTCCGAGGGACGCATGCGATCCCTTGTTGACGTTCATCGACGCGTCGATGACGTCGCCGAGGACGGAACTCGCCGTCGGCTCCCCGCCTGCTCCGCGTCCGTAGAACATGAGCGAACCCGATGCGGCGCCATCGACGACCACGGCATTGAAACTGTCGCGCACCGAGGCCAACGGGTGATGGTGCGGAACCATCGCGGGGTGCACACGCACGAGCACCGAGCCCGCGGCGTCGATCTCCGCTACGGCGAGCAACTTGACCGCATAGCCGAGCCTGTTGGCGATCGCGATGTCCGCTGGGGTGATCGCACTGATCCCCTCGCAATGGACGTCGCTCGCAACCACGTTCTGACCAAACGCGATGCTGGCGATGATCGACAATTTCGCCGCCGCGTCGTGACCCTCGACGTCCGCCGTGGGATCAGCTTCGGCATAACCGAGCTTCTGCGCGCCGGCGAGTGCATCGCCGTAGGTCATCGACTCCTCGGTCATCTTGGTGAGGATGTAATTCGTCGTGCCATTGACGATGCCGAGCACGCGTGTGATCGGCTCGCCACGGAGACTTTCGCGTAGCGGACGGATCAAGGGAATTCCGCCGCACACCGCCGCTTCGAACAACAAGTCGATGCCAGACGCGTCGGCAGCGCTGAAAAGTTCGAGGCCATGCGTCGCAAGGAGCGCCTTGTTCGCGGTGACGACCGGCTTTCCATTGGCGAGGGCCTGCAGGACCAATCGACGGGCATCGTCGACGCCGCCCATCACCTCGACGATGAGGTCGATCGTCGGGTCGTTGACCACGAAGTCGGCATCTGTCGTCAGGAGGTCGGCTACGGGCGACGACTTGTGGGCGGAGGCGTTCCTCACAGCGACGCGAGCAACCTCGAGTGCGACTCCACTGCGCGCCGCGATCGTCGGCGCTTGCTTCCGCACGAGTTCGACGAACGCCGAACCGACCGTCCCGTGACCGAGCACGCCAAGGCGGATGCGCTGCACCGTCATGGCGTTCACGCTATTGGCTAATCGACGACATCGGCCCGAACGAGGTCGTCGAACGACTCGCGTCGAACCACGAGTCGTGCAGACCCTGACCGAACGAACACCACCGGGGGGCGCGTGACCTTGTTGTAGTTGGAACCCATCGAGTGACCGTATGCGCCGGTGACGGGAGTGACGAGGAGATCACCGACGGCAAGGTCGTCGGGCACCTCTGTCTGTGAAATCAAGATGTCACCCGATTCACAATGCTTGCCGACGACTCGCACCGACTTCGTGCGCATCGAGTTCGCGCGCGTCGCGACGAACGCCTCGTAGCCACTCCCGTACAACACCGGGCGTGGATTGTCGCTCATCCCACCATCGACCGAGACGTAGGTGCGCACACCGGGGATCTCCTTGATCGTGCCGACGCGATACACCGTGACTGCCGCAGAGGCGACGATCGAACGACCGGGCTCGACGAACACCTTGGTCGACGTGCGCAGTCCGGATGCCGCTTCGAGCAGGTGGCGCGACCAATCGGTGATCGTCGGTGCGTGCTCGTTCCCGAGGTACGCAACTCCGAGACCACCGCCGAAGGTCACCTCGTCGACGTCGAGTTCATTCGCAAGGTCCACCATCAAGCGCGCCGCGTGCGTGAAGTTCTCCACCGCGAAGACGTTGGATCCGATGTGACAGTGGATGCCGACGAAGCGCATCTTGTTCGACTTGGACGCGATTCGTGCCGCACGCCGTGCATCGCCGTTGCCCAAGTTGAAGCCGAACTTCGAATCGTCCTGACCAGTCGAGATGTACTCGTGCGTGTGGACATAAACACCGGGCGTGATTCGCAGTTGGACCCTCGGCGTAGGGAGGCCCTCGTCGACGAGAGATTCGATACGAGTCAATTCGTCGAAGCTGTCCACAACGATGTGACGCACACCCGCCGACATCGCCATGCGCAATTCCTCGACGCTCTTGTTGTTGCCGTGGAGCACGCAACGATCTGCAGGGACCCCGGCGTGGAGTGCGACGAACAACTCTCCGCCGGTGGCGACGTCAAGGAGCAGTCCTTCGTCGTGGACGAGCTTGGCCATCGCGGTGCAGAGGAACGCCTTGCTCGCATAGATGACGGAGTCGCGCCCAAAAGCACTCACCGCCTCGCGGCATCGCGCGCGCAAGTGATCCTCGTCGTAGATGAACACCGGCGTGCCGAACTGCTCGGCGATCGAACGAACCGAAACACCGGCGATCGACAAGTCGCCCGATGAATCGATCACCGCAGAATCGGGAAGAAGGTGCGAAGAGATGGGATTCACATCTGCTCCGGAGATTCAATTCCGAGGAGCTCGAGGCCCCGCTGCATCACTCGCGCCGTGAAGTCGCACAAAGCGAGTCGACTTGAACGAAGTTGCTCGTTCTCGGCCTTCAAGACGGGGCACTGCTCGTAGAACGAGGAGAATTCGCTGGCGAGCTCATAGAGATAGGTACACAATCGATGCGGTGCGTACTTCTCCACCGTGTCCCAGACCGCGGTGTCGAACTGCAACAACCTCATCGCGAGCGCTCGCTCGCTCGAATGGCCGAGGAGCGGAGTCATTGTGCGCACCGACGAGCGGTCGATACCGGCACGGCGAAAGATGCTGCAGATCCGTGCGTGGGCATATTGGAGGTACGGCGCCGTGTTCCCGTCGAAGGACAACATGCGGTCCCAATCGAAGACGTAGTCCTTGATTCGATCGGTCGAGAGATCCGCGTACTTGACGGAGCCGATCCCAACCTGACGGGCGACGACCGCCTGCTCGGTACTCGACATCTCCGCGTTCTTCTCCCGCACCGCACCGGCGGCCCGGTCGACCGCTTCGGCGAGGAGCGCATCGAGCTTCACGGTCTCGCCACTCCTGCTCTTCAACATCTTGCGATCGGAACCGAGGACGCTGCCGAAGGCGACATGCACCATCGAATCATCGCTCGCCAACCAACCTGCAGAACGGGCGACCGACTTGATCATCTCCAGATGCTGGGCTTGGGGTGAGCCAACGACGTAGACGAGCACGTCACATCCGATGCGCTCGACCCTGTCGATGACGCACGCAAGGTCACTCGTTGCGTAGTTGTAGCCGCCGTCGGTCTTGCGGATGATGAGCGGAAGTGGCTCGTTTTCGCGGTTCACGAATCCTTCCGGGAACACGACATCCGCGCCGTCGCTGCGCACGAGCACGCCGGACTTCTCCAAACGCTCGACGACCTTCGGTAGCAACTCGTTGTACGCGCTCTCGCCCATCAAGTCGGCGTGAGTCAGAAGGACGCCGAGCGCCTTGTACACCCGATCGAAGTACTCCATGCTCTCAGCGACGAGCAGCCTCCACAAACGCAGTGTCTCCTCGTCACCACCTTGCAACTTGACCACTCGTTGCCGTGCACGCTCCTTGAAGCCGTCGTCTGCCTCGAACTTCATCCGCGCCTGCTTGTAGAACGAGTCGAGGTCACCGACGGACAATTCCTCCGCAGCCGCAATCTCTCCGAGGTCGACGAGATGTTCGATCAACATCCCGAACGGCGTCCCCCAGTCGCCGACGTGATTCTCGCGCACGACACGATTTCCGACGAACTCGAGAAGTCTCACGATCGCATCGCCGATGATCGTGCTGCGGAGGTGACCGACGTGCATCTCCTTGGCGACGTTCGGCGCCGAGTAGTCGACGACATAGGTGCGCGCACGATCGACGGTGCGCACACCGAGCCGCCCGTCCTGCATCGCCTTTGCAACTTCTGCGCCGAGGAATTCTGCAGAGAATGTCAGGTTGATGAATCCCGGACCGCCAATTTCGGTGGCGGAACACATCGTCGAAAGGTCCGCCATGGACAGCACGTTCTCAGCGATTTCCCTCGGCTGTTTACCAAGGAGCTTCGCCACGGCGAGCGAGCCGTTGACTTGCGCATCCGCGCGATCGCTGCGGCGGACCACCGGATCTGCGCGACCACCCGCGAGGGCGTCGAACGTCGGCTGCAGGAATCGCTCGACGGTGATCAACGGGTCAGCCATGTGTATTCCATTGTTGCCGACAGCCACCCGACGACTGCGCCCTGATTATTTCGCGCAGGTAGCCTCACTGATAGGCCCTCGTAGCTCAGCGGATAGAGCGTCGGTTTCCGGAACCGCAGGTCGGAGGTTCAAGTCCTTCCGAGGGCGCTGTTCAGTTGCCGAGTGTCGCTTTGACGAGCGCTGCGATCTTTCCGCCGTCAGCCCCTGCGCCGACTCGCTCGCGAACCGCCTTCACCACTGCACCCATCGCCTTGCCGCCGGTGGCTCCGGAGGCGGCAGCCTTGGCCACTTCCTCCTCGACGATCGCACGGAGATCGTCGTCTGACATCGCCGCAGGGAGATAGGTCTCGATGATGGCGAGTTCTGCTCGCTCCTTCGTCGCGGCTTCGGCACGCCCCGCATCGGCATAGATCTGCGCGGACTCAGCGCGCTTCTTGGCCTCCGCGCGGAGCACGGCGATCGTCTGGTCGTCGGAGAGCACCACCGCTTCGTCACCCGCGACCTCGGCATTCTGGATCGCCGACTTGACCATGCGCAACGTAGAGACTTTCGTCTCCTCGCGCGCCTTCATCGCCGCTGCGAGGTCATTTTCTATGCGTTCTTTGAGGCTCGTCACTCCACCATTCTGCCCCATCGACGCCACGACAACCGTGAACGTCCATACACTGAACCTCGATGAACAACGAGACCTTCGAGCTGTTCTTTGCCATGCTCAGCGTTGCAACGCTGATTGGCACGCTCGTGATCTTGGCGGCCCGCACCGTCTTTCGCTCCTCCAGCGTCGGCGCTGCAGTGGTCGATGGTTTCCGCCCATTTTCACGTCCGCTTTCAGCGGCGATTGCCACGACGTGCATGCTCGGCAGTCTGTATTTCTCGGAGATCGTCCATTACAAGCCGTGCCGACTGTGCTGGATGCAAAGAGGGGCGATGTATCCCCTTGCAGTCCTCCTCGTGATCTTCACCCTGGCCAAGACTCGCAACATCGGTCGAATCGTCGTTCCGATCGCAGCGATCGGCTCGTGCATCTCGATGTATCACTGGTTGCTCGAGCGTTTTCCCGAGAACCTCGATTCGGGCGTCTGCTCCAAGGACGTCCCGTGCGAATTCGTCTGGTTCGAGCATTTCGGTTTCGTCACTTTGCCGTTCATGGCACTCACCGGTTTCTTGGCAATTATCGTGTTCAATACCCTTCCCTCAGCAACGGAGTAGTCATGGCCAACAATTCACGCGGACGAAACACCCAAGTCACCTGGATCATCGGAGCCGTCATCGGTGTCGTCATCGCCGTTGCAGCGATCGTTGCAATCTCCTCGACGGGCGGGAAGGAAACTGCATCCAACCTCGAGCAGTACAGCAAGATCGAAGTCGTCGGCGACCCACTTCCGCAGTTCACGTCCGACACCGCCGACACCGCGATCGGCATGACCGCGCCGGTCGTCAACGGCTCGGGCTTCGCGGGGAACGCCATCTCCACCTCGCACGGCACCCCGATGCTGATCGTCTTCCTCGCCCACTGGTGCCCTCACTGTCAGCGTGAAGTTCCGCTCCTCGTCCAGTGGGAGAAGTCGGGTGCGGTGCCAGCCGGAATCGACGTCATCGCAATCGCCACGGGCACTGACCCCGCAAACCCGAACTATCCCCCGAGCGACTGGCTTGCTCGCGAGAACTTCCCCGCGCTTTGGCCAGTGATCGCAGACAGCAAGAAGTTCGAAGCAGCCGAAGCGTACGGCCTGCAGGGATACCCGTATTTCGTGCTCGTCGGCGCCGACGGCAAGGTCGCCAAGCGCATGAGCGGTGAGATTCCGATGGACCAACTCACCAAGGAGATCCAAGCCGTCGTCGGCTGACCTCCACAAGAAGTGAAAGTGAGAATCATTCTCATTTTCACTGGTACAGTGATCGGGTGAAGCGACTCCTCGTCGTCCTTGCCTCCACGCTCCTCGCAACGTCCTGCTCGGCCAATCGAGGGCCATCACACGCCACCGATGACAGACCAACCATCGCCGTTACCTACTCCGTCCTCGGTTCACTCGTGAGCGAGCTCGTCGGCGAACAAGCTCGCGTCACCGTGGTCATTCCTGACGGTCAAGACCCTCACGACTTCGAACCGTCGGCCAAGGACATCGAGGCGATCAACGAGGCCGACTTGATCGTGTCCAACGGCCTCAACTTCGAGGAGGGACTCACTTCGGTCCTCGACTCCGCCGATAATCGCGGCGTCCCACATTTCGTCGTGACCGACCACGTCACGACACGCGTCGGCGATGGTTCAACGACCACCGATCCGCACGTCTGGCTGTCGCCTCATGCGATGGTCGAAATGGTCGACGACTTGTCGACCACCATCAACGCCAAGTTGGGTCTCGACCTCACACAACGAACGACATCGCTCGTCGATGAACTCACTGCCCTCGATGCGACGACCTCGGCTCGGATCCAAGATCTGGGCGCTTGCACGCTCGTGACCGGGCACGACGAGCTCGGTTATTTCGCGGATCGATATGGATGCTCCGTCATCGGTGCGGTCATCCCGAGTTTTTCGACCACCGCAGAGGCGACCGCCGGTGAACTTGCAGCACTTCGCTCGCTCGTCGCTCAGCACGGCGTTCGTGCGATCTTCACCGGCCTCGGAACTTCGAGCGACATCGTTGCCCGACTCGCCGACGAACTCGGTGTTCCCGCAATCGAATTGTCGACGCATTACCTGAACGGGGCGACAACCTACGATGCGTTCATGACACGCCTCGTCGATCGCATCGTCGAAGGACTGTCGTGAACTACTTCGTCGAGCCCTTCACGTCGAACGACTTCATGCTCCTCGCACTCGTCGCGGGAAGCCTCGTGTCGATCACGTGCGCGATTGCCGGCACGTTCGTCGTCCTTCGAGGACTGGCCTTCGTCGGCGATGCCCTCGCCCACGGGCTCCTGCCGGGCATCGCGCTCGCCATTCTGTTCGGATTCTCGGGAATCCTCGGCGCTGCGATCGGCGCCGGCGTGATGATGGGCGGCGTCGGAATCGTCGAACGCAAACTTCGTCTCTCGGGTGACACTGCGGTCGGGCTGTTGTTCGTCGGGATGCTCTCGCTCGGCGTGATCATCACGTCGCGGTCAGAGGCCTTCGTCGGCGACCTCACCAGGATCCTCTTCGGGCAACTCCTCGGAGTCGATTCGACCGACATCTACTGGCAGATCGTCGCGCTCATCGTCGTCGGCGTGATCGCCTACGTCTGTCGGAGACCATTCCTCCTCCTCACCATCGACGACGGACTGACGCAAACCTCCGGGTTTTCCGCCCGCCTCTTCCACAACGTGCTGCTGGCCATCGTCGGTCTCACCGTCGTCGCGAGTTTTCAGACCGTCGGCACCCTCCTCGTGCTCGGGATGCTGGTTGCACCTGCCGCGACGGGTGCACTGTTCGCCCGACGGATCGAATCGATGATGCTCATCGCGGCAACGATCGGCATTGCATCGACGTACGTCGGACTCCTCCTCAGCTATCACTACGACCTCGCCGCAGGCGCGTCGATCGTGCTCGTAGCCGTCGCGATCTTTGCGGTCGCTGCGACGATCCACCAGGTTCGCTCGGCCCGACGTCGACACGATGAACTTCCGCACGCACACGGACACGTCCACCTGTGAGCACTTCGACGATCTCCGCGTCGCACCTCGGGGTCGGCTACGGCCACCGTGCCGTCATCGACCATCTCGACTTCACCCTCGGAAACGGTGATCTCCTCGTCCTCGTCGGCACGAATGGCTCGGGAAAGTCGACGTTGCTGAAGACCCTTGCGGGATTGATCCCGCCACTCGCTGGCGATCTCGCCGTTGATGGAGGACGACCGGGCAGCCAACCGACGGCTGTCGCCTACCTCCCGCAACACCCGGTGTCCTCACACACGCTGCCCCTGTGCGTTCACGACGTCGTCGGAATGGGTCGGTTCGCACGACTCGGACTCTTCGGACGCTCGACCGACGACGACCGTCGCGTGGTCCTCGAGTCGATGCGGCGAACGGGTATCGACGCGCAGGCTGACTTACCGTTGCGCGATCTCTCCGGTGGCCAGCAGCAGCGTGCCCAACTCGCTCAAGTGCTTGCTCGCGAGGCGAACGTCCTCCTGCTCGACGAACCGACGGCCGGTCTCGACATCGCCGGACGCCGACTGGTGAACGACATCGTCGAACAGGAACGGCGTCGCGGTGTCACCGTCGTGATGGCGACACATGAATTGAGCGACGCCGAGAATGCAACTTCGGTGATGCTGCTCGCCCAGCGCGTTGTGGCCTTCGGACCGCCCCGAGAAGCGTTACGCGACGACTACCTGCGGGAATGCTTCGGCTTCACCCAGCCACACTGACGCCCTCGAGGGCGAGCAGGCGACGCTTCATCGGAAGTCCGAGCGAATAGCCCCCGAGCGAACCGTCACTCGCAAGCACTCGGTGACACGGGACGATGATCGGAACCGGATTCTTCCCATTCGCCGACCCGACCGCTCGAAACGCCTTCGGCTTGCCGATCGATCGCGCTTGGTCACCGTAGGAGATCGTCGACCCGAATGGAATCCTCCGCATCGCTCCCCACGCCTCGCGCTGGAACTCAGTTCCATCGAGATCAAGTTTCACCGTGAAGCGTCGTCGACGACCCGAGAAGTACTCCCGTAACTCCTTTTCCGCTTGACGCACGATCACCCCCGCCTTCCCGCGAGGTGTGGCGATGGAACTCGGCCTGACGCTACGCACGACCTCGATGCTCCTGAGCCCCCGAGGTGACGCGGTGAGTCGAAGTGTCCCGACCGGAGACGACATCACTCTGGACGCGGTTTCGTTGCTGACGGTCATGTTCGGGAAACTACCAGTTCATCATCGTCTGGCACACTTGGGCCATGCCTCCACACGTCATGACCACAATCGAGTCCCCCGCGACGAAACGCATCGCCCTCGTTGCACACGACAACATGAAGGACGAATTGCTCGCCTGGGCCGCCGATCATCGGACGGAGTTGGCTCAGCACGTCCTGGTCGGAACGGGAACGACGGGTCGACTCGTCGCCGAACACACCGGGCTCACCGTCGAACGGCTTCGGAGCGGTCCCCTCGGCGGTGACCAACAGCTTGGCGGACGGATCGCCGACGGTCTCGTGGACATCCTCATCTTCTTCTGGGATCCACTCGAACCGCAACCGCATGACCCGGACATCAAGGCACTGTTGCGCATCGCCGCGGTTTGGAACATTCCCGTCGCGTGCAATCGCGCGAGTGCGGACTTCATCCTGTCGTCGCCACTCATTTCCGCGCCGTACCGACGCGACGTCCCGCAATACCTATAGCGAGACGCGCGGAGGTGGCGGTGGCCCGAAACGATTGAGATTCGGATCACTCTTCTGTAGCGAGAACACGAGGTTGACGATCGGAACGATGACCCACCACCCGCGGTGATCGGTGTCATGCATCCTTCGCACGCCGACTGCGATCGAAGGCAAGAACAACGCAGCGGTCACGAGTGAAGAAAGTGCGTCTCCGAATCCGGAGAGCGCCATCGTCACGATGACCGTGAACAACGTCCACCACCAATACTCGCTCCGTGACGCCCGGCCACCAAAGGTTGCGTAGTTGCGGAATCCCGACTTGATCGACTCGAGGAAGTTCATTCTTTGCCACCCTCCGGCTTCGGCTCCTTCGGGAGCCCGAGGACGCGCTCGCCGACGATGTTGCGTTGAATCTGACTCGTTCCGCCCCAGATCGTCTCCGAACGGGAGAAGAAGAACGTCGACATCATCGAGCTGCTGGGATAACCGGGGCGACGCTTGTCGCGCAGTGCGCCTGGCCATGTTCCGTCCGTCGGGCCCGCGTCGATGAGCATCGCCTCCGGTCCATAGATGTCGAGCGCCAGCTCCATCGCGCGCTGGTGCATCTCGGTCCAGAACATCTTGTTCGTGGCACCGAGAGCAATGACGCCCATGTCCTTCTTGCCCTCGAGGTTCGCGCCAAGTGAACGAAGGCCGTTGTATCGAAGGATCTGGATCTTCGAGTAGTACTGCATCAATCGCTGACGAATGCCGGGCTCGTCGATTGCTCCGTTGGCCTTCGCCTTGGCGACCATCTGGCGGTACTCCTCTTCGAACCGTCGATACCCGGTGGTCGCGCTCATGCCTCGCTCGAACGCGAGCGTCGAATTGGCTACCTGCCAACCGTTGTTGACACCGCCAACGACGTTGTCCTTCGGACAGCGTGCATCGGTGAAGAACACTTCGCAGAACTCTGCGGTCCCGTCGGGTTGGACGATGCCGCGAACTTCGACACCGGGCTGCTTCATCGGCACGAGGAGATAGGAAATTCCCTTGTGTTTCGGAGCGTTGGCATCGGTGCGGGTGAGGAGGAAGCAGTAATCGGCATGGTGTCCCTGCGTCGTCCACACTTTCTGGCCGTTAATCACCCATTCATCTCCGTCCAACACAGCTTGTGTCTTCAGGCTGGCGAGGTCGCTACCTGAGTTCGGTTCGCTGAAGCCCTGACACCAGCGCATCTGTCCACTCAGGATCTTCGGCAGGAATTCCTTCTTCTGCTCCTCGGTGCCCCACTGCAACAGCGTCGGTCCGACGAGCGTGTCACCGAAGAAGTCAGCACGCATCGGTGCGCGGGCGTTGGCGAATTCCTCTGCGAGGACGACGCCTTCGAGGATGCTCAGGCCTTTCCCGCCGTACTCCTTCGGCCACGTCGCACAGATCCAGCCACCCTCGAACAACTTCTGCGGCCACGACTCGTTGAACTTCTTGCGCGCGTCACCTGCCAATTCGAATCCCTCGTCGAACCAGCCCTTGGGCAGGTTCTCGCGCAACCACGACTTCACTTCGACGCGGAACTTCTCGGCTTCGGGGGTGTAGGTCAACATGGGGTCAAGTCTGCCCGTTGGCGCCCGTCGGCGTCCACGTGAAGCGACACGACATACACACGTCCGACATACTCCCGACACAATTGGCTTCTAGCCTGACCACGTGCACGCGCTCTTCGCCGCCACATCTGGGGACCTCGACCTCGGTCGGCTTCTCCTCGATCTGACCCTGATGCTCGTCATGGCCAAGGTCGCCGCGGAGGTCTTCGACCGGCTGCGCATCCCCGTCGTGATCGGAGAGATCGCGGTGGGAATCGCACTCGGGCCGTCCCTCCTCGGGTGGGTTCAGCCTGGCGACATCGTGTTCTTCCTCGCGGAGATCGGAGTGATCGTCCTCCTCGCCCAAGTCGGCATGGAGACCGACATCGACGAACTGCGTCGCGTCGGCCGCTCTTCGCTCACGGTCGGTGTGGTCGGTGTCGCAGCGCCGATGGCGATGGGCTACGTTGCCGCGCGAGCGCTCGGGGAATCGACGAACACCGCACTCTTCGTCGGCGCCGCGTTGACGGCGACGAGCATCGGAATCACCGCACGTGTCTTCGGTGACTTGCGCGCGCTGTCCACGCCCGAGGCACGCACCGTCCTCGGCGCTGCAGTCGCTGACGACGTCCTCGGACTCATCATCCTGACCGTCGTCACACGCATCGTCCAGAGCGGCTCGGTCGACGTCGCCACGATCAGCTCGACGATCGGCCTCGCCGTCGGGTTCCTCGTCGTCGCCGGCCTCGTTGGACTGCGCGTCTTCCCGTCGCTCATGCGTCGAATTGGTTCTCGGTCGCGATCGTCTTCCACGATCCCGGTCATTGGAATCGCGCTCGTCCTCGCATTTGCCGTCTTCGCTGACCTCGCCAACCTTGCACCGATCATCGGTGCGTTCGTCGCTGGTCTCGGACTGCGCAAGGTGGCGGTCCACGAACGCATAGAGCGCGACCTGTCATCACTCGGCCAGATATTTGTTCCCGTGTTCTTCCTCTACATCGGTATCAGCACCGATGTCTCCTCGATGCTCGACGGTCGAGTCATCCTCGTCGCCCTCCTCCTCTCGGCAATCGCCATCGTCGGCAAACTCCTGTCGGCCGTCGGAGCCATCGGCACGACGAGCGACAAATTGGTGATTGGAATCGGCATGCTGCCTCGCGGTGAGGTCGGCTTGATCTTCGCCACGATCGGGCTCAGCGTCGGGGCATTGAACGACGAGCTCTACGGGTCGATCCTCGTCGTCGTGCTCCTCACGACGCTCATCGCTCCACCACTCCTTCGCTGGAGGATCGGTTCGTCCTCCAGTGATGAATCACGAGAGCTCGTCACACCAGAGCCGGTAGGCGGATGGTTGAGCGTCGCCGACGGCTACGTGCAACTCGACGGGTGGCCCCCGAGCTCGGACCTTCCGCGGATCGCCCTCGATGCTGCGCTCCTCGTCGTCGACGCTCGCCCCTCGAATGGTCTCCTGGACTGGTTCTCCGCACACCGCAACAGCACCGTCACGTGGGATCGTGACTCGACCATCCGACTCGTGTCTGTCCTACGCGATGGAAGTGCACGATCGTGGCGCTTCCTCGACACGATCGGCTTCATTCAACGCGCGCTCCCCGAACTCGCCGACGCGATGGCCGCGCGGGCGAGCGACTCGACCGAACTCGACCCCACTCATGCATTGCACTTTCCAACGGTGGAGTCCATCGTCGCATCCACGCACGTTCGCGATTCCGACAGCGACGAACTCGTCCTCGCGGCATTCGCACGCGACGTCTCCGATTCCGGGGCCGACGGAATGGGCGCACTCGGCCGCCTCGAACTCGATTTGACCGAGATGTCCCAAATCGCCCGGGTCATCGACGGCTCGGCGATGCTGCGGAGCGTCGTGACGACGGAACCGATGAACGTCGACCAGCGACTCATCAGCCAGCTCGCGAACCACCTGCACAACCCGCGCGTCGTGGAGCAGTGCAGACACCTCTCGGCTGCCCGTGGCGATTTCAACGATCGCCAGTACGGTGCATTGATCGAAATCGTCGCCGAGATCCAGGAAGTCCTCTCCCACCCCGACCTCATGCAAAGCGAGACCAACACCGTGCTCGAATCCCGACTCAATGCAGCCAAGGCGCTGACGAGCGACACCGCGCTCGTCCTGCGCATCAGCAATGCCCCGGCGAGCTACGCACTGAATCACACTCCCGAGGAGATCTTCCGACACGCACAGCTCGTCGAACCGTGCCCACGCGCAGGTCAGGTGCGCGTCGCGGTCAATGAAGGTAGCGAAGCCGGTTCGTGGACGATCAACGTCGCCACCCGTGACCGCACCGCGCTCCTCGCGCGCGTCACTCGAGTGCTCGCCGACTGCAACCTCGAGGTCGTCTCTGCAGACATCGCAACGTGGGAAGACGGAGCGGTGCTCGACGTGTTCAGCGTCAAGTCCTCCGAACGACCGTCAGTCGGCGAACTCACCGCTCGAATCGAGGGCGCACTCGTGTGGCGGTCGGTGAGCCCGAGCGACGAACCACTCAACCTCGCTGCGACGTGCGACAACGACGCACATCCATGGCACTCCGTCCTCCGCTTGACGGGACCGGATCGCCACGGCCTCCTGCGCGACATCACCGCAACGCTCTCCAAGTTGAACGTCGCCATCCACCTCGCCCGAATCTCCACCGATGCAACGACGGTTCGCAACGAGTTCGAGGTCTCCGACCGCCACGGGCGCAAGCTCGCAGATGACCAGGTCGCCGCGGTCATCAAGGCTCTTCGCTAACGCGCCACGTGGCGTAGAGTCGGAGCCGTGACGACCGTCGAAACGGCCCCGGCCTCCACCGAGCGCTGGACGAACCAGTGGAAAGAACTCTACGAAGAGGTCATCAACACCGGTCTGTGTACCGGATGTGCCGGATGTGTGGTGTCGTGCCCGCATGAAGTGATCGGCTACAAGCACGAAGAGGGTCACTACAAGCCGTTCCACCTCGAGACCGAGCTCGGTCACGACAATTGCGTCCACGGCGAAAAGGGCTGCACGAGTTGCACCCGCGCCTGCCCCCGATTCAGGACGTGGGAACACGATGCCGACATGCATCTCTTCGGCAAGACCCGCGACGACAATGCGATGTACGGCCAGTACCGCCAGCTCCTGCTCTGCCGCGCAGCGGACACCGAGACCCACGACAAAGGTCAGGATGGTGGCTTCGTCGGCGCGATGCTCATCTGGCTGCTTCAGCACGACTACATCGATGCCGCCCTCACGAGCTTCCTCGAGGGCGATGGATCGTCGTGGAAGGCAAAGCCAGGGCTCGCCCGCAATCGCGAGGAAGTGCTCGCATCCTCGGGAAGTCGCTACACCTATTCGGCCAACACCCTCGCGTTGAAAGATGCCCAAGCGGCCGGGCTCCAACGACTCGCGCTCGTCGGTATGAGCTGCCAGTCCTCCGTCCTCCCAGTGATGTGGAAGCGCAAGGTGGGAAAGACGGGCAAGCCCTTCCTCTTCAACATCGGCCTGCTGTGCTCGAAGACCTTCGACGACGCGATCTTCGAGGAACTCTTCCTCGCCAAGTACGGCCTACGCAAGGAAGACATGGTGAAGATGAACATCAAGGGCGTCTTCCAGATCTGGATGAAGGACGGCTCGTACCACGAGATCGACCTGAAGGAGTGCCACAAGTGGACGCGTGAGGGCTGCAAGACCTGCCCCGACTTCTCGGCCGAGCACGCGGACATCTCCACCGGAGGCATCGGCGAAGACAACGCCTGGACGCTGTGCGTGGTGCGCACGGAGCTCGGCGAGGAAGTAATGAATCGCATGATCGCGGACGGCACCGTCATCGCGCGTCCCGCGGAGACCGACGCGACGGCGATGAAGTTGCTGCGCACCCTCAGCATCGTGAGTCGCCGACGGTGGCCCGAGTTCGCGGACCGTTCGCCCGTCGTCGGAGTGCCGCCGCCGAAGAAGAAGGCGGACGGAAGCGCGCCGGCCGCGCACTGAGTCCTAACCCGCCAGGCGGACCGCCTTGGCGAACACCGTGTCGAGCATCTTCTCGGTCAACTTGCCCGTGAACGTGTTCTGCTGGCTCGGGTGGTAACTGCACACGATCGTCGCGGACTTCGTCTTGAACACCGCGCCATGGGCGAACTTCGGCCTCGGCGAGATCTCCAGCAAGTCGCACACCGATTGCAGAGCAATCGCACCGAGACACACGATGACCCGCACCTGAGAGAGCGCCTCGATTTCGCGAGCGAGGTACGGCGCGCAGCGTTTCTTTTCGATCGGCGACGGCTTGTTCTGCGGGGGCGCACAGCGCACCGCAACCGTCACCCATGCACCCTTCAGTTGCAGTCCATCGCCCCGCGCGAGCGACTGGGGTTGATTCGCAAGTCCGGCCTTGTGCAATGCACGGAACAGCCATTCGCCACTTCGATCACCCGTGAACACGCGACCGGTTCTGTTCGCGCCGTGCGCACCAGGCGCGAGACCGACTACGAGGATTCGCGCCAGAGGATCGCCGAACCCCGACACCGGTTTCCCCCAGTACTCGTCGTCGGTATATGCCGCTCGCTTGTCCTTGGCGACCTTCGTACACCATTTGATGAGCCGCGGACATTTCGTACAGTCGTGGATGTCGCGTTCGAGTTGGATCAGGGATGAATGGACCGAGCGCCTGGATGGAGAAGCCACTGCACCGCACGATAGTTTGATCTGCACACATGGCCCGCGACCTTGCGCCCACCCTGGTCCTCTTGGTCCGCCACGGTCGGACACCAACGACTGGCAAGGTCCTGCCAGGGCGAGCAGCCGGGTTGCACCTCGCGGAGTCGGGTGCCGCGGAGGCCACTCGCGCGGCGCAGCGCATCGCTGAAGTTGGTCGGGTGGCAGCACTCTACGCATCCCCGTTGGAGCGGGCCCGTGAGACTGCAGCACCGATCGCCAAGGCGACGAAGCTCACGACGAAGATCCACAAGGGCCTCCTCGAGTGCGACTTCGGGGACTGGACCGGCGCGCCGCTCCAGCGCCTGATGAAGAAGCCCGAGTGGAAAACGGTGCAGAAGGCGCCGAGCACGTTTCGCTTCCCCAACGGTGAAAGTTTTCTCGAGATGCAGACGCGCATGGTCTCGGCCATCGATGACATCCGGTCGCGACACCCGGGCAAGGTCGTCGTCTGCGTGTCCCATGCAGACCCGATCAAGGCGGCGGTGGCACACGCGATGGGAACCCACATCGACCTGTTCCAGCGCATCGTGATCAGCACGTGCTCGATCACCGCCATTCTCTACTCATCATCCGGACCTGTGGTTCTCGGAGTCAACCTCACCGGAGGTTCACTGAAGGATCTCCGACCGTCGTGAGCACGTATTTCGAATCCGACGACGTCGACGCCTTCACGACCGCTGCGATCGGAGAACCGGGAAGCAGGACCTTCTATCTGCAGATCCGCAGCAACGGTCGGCACCTCACGATGAAGTGCGAGAAGCAGCAGGTGGCCGCACTCTCGCAATACATCCGCCAGCTCCTCGCCGACGCTCCCGACGTGAAGGAGCGACCACTCGATGACGCGATGCAACTCTCCACGCCGCTTGACGTGGAATTCATCGTCGGCACCGTCGGCATCGCCTACGACCCACGCAGCGACCAGATGGTCATCCAGATCGACGAGATGCGCGACGACGAGGCCTTCACCGAGGGCGAAGACGACGAGGTCGGCAGGGTGCGCATCTACATCTCGCGCGGACAAGCGGCTGCGTTCTGCGAGCACGCCGACGACGTCGTCGCGGCCGGACGACCTGCGTGCATCTTCTGTGGTCGACCCAAGAACGTCGATGGTCACGCGTGTCCGCGAATGAATTGACCGACATCGACCTGCTCCTGCGTGGCGACATGGCCGTCGTGGGCAGGATGCCCCACAGCAGCAATGCAACCCTGCTGTGCACAATCACCCATGAAGATCGAACCGTGCGAGCGATCTACAAACCGATGAAGGGTGAACGACCACTGTGGGACTTCGATCCCGGGCTGCACCGGCGCGAGGTGGCCGCATATCGCCTGTCGGTGGCGATGGGATTCGACTTCGTTCCTCCCACCGTGCTGCGTGATGGACCATTCGGAGAGGGCTCGGTCCAACTCTTCATCGACCACGATCCGAGCCTCCACTACTTCACGCTCCTCGAGTCGCGCGAAGACCTCCACGATGCCCTGCGCCTGATCTGCGCCTTCGACATCGTCGCCAACAACACCGACCGCAAGGCCGGACACGTCATCCTCGACAAGGAAGACCACGTGTGGGGCATCGACCACGGCGTCTGTTTCAGTGCCGAATTCAAACTCCGCACCGTGATGTGGGAGTTCGCCACCGAACCGCTTCCCGACTCCGTCGCGACGGCCGTCGCGGCAATCGCCGATGGCGTCCCACTCGAAGTCGCGACGCTCCTGAGCGACGAGGAGGTCGCCGCGATGATGGATCGCTCGAGTTGGCTTCGAGACGGCGGCCACTTTCCCGTCGACCAGTCGGGCTCGCGCTACCCGTGGCCGCTCATATGACGGCAAGTTTTCGCCAACTCATCGACGTCGGCGACATCGACGGTCTCGTCCGACTGATCGATGACCTCACTTCGAGCAGGGAGTGGGACTCACTCGCTGAGTTGCGTTCCGCGGCACGTGCCGCAGCGAGTTCCGGTCGGCAGGTGTGGCCCGCTGCGACATTGGCCGAGTACCGCCTGGCGCTGCGTGCACCAGCACCCCATGCCGCACGCGTGCTCGACGACGCCGGCAGGTTCACACTCGGACCACTCACCGAGGTCATCGCCCAAGACCACACGTTCGAAGACCTCGCACCGCACCTCTCCGCCGGACCGACCCAGGCATACGTCGCCCACGAAAGGGCAATCCGCGGCGAGTCGATCCGCGCCGACGTATTCCCAGCCCTCGACATCCCGACTCAACTCGCACCATGGGAGCCTGCGTACCTGCTTCCGACGTATCGCGATGCAGGTCTCGAGGTTCCGGAACCAGAGCGTCCCCTCGCCTTCACGGGTGCAACCTTCGACGACGAAACCTCGATCGACTGCGCTGATGCGACAGAGGCATTCCGACTGTTGATCGAACCGTGGACGACGTCGGATTCCGTCTCGTGGTCCGTCACCTCGACGAGAGGTGCGCAAAGCGGTGCGATCGCTGCTGCAGGCGCTTCGACTGGTCGCTTCGCCAATCTTTCCAACGATGATGCCCTTCGTTGGCTGACCTGGATCGGAGCAAGTGGCGGTCCCGATGGACGACGTCGAGGAAACGCCTCCGGACGCTTCAGTACGTGGTGGTTGCTCGCATCGCTCACGGGAAACCTCGACTCGTGGCCCTCGACCGAGATGGCGCACGTCGAACGACTGAATTGGAGCTGGTGGGATCGAGGACACGACAGGCAGGGCTGGTCGATCGGGCTTGCGGTACACGACCCATCGACCGACACGTCGTGGGCATTCGAGGCACACGACGTGCAGAAGTCGTAGCCCTACGATACGAACGTGCCCGAACTCGACCCGACGTCACGACTCTTTGCCGAGGACCTCGACCGAACCGATCCACTCGCTGCATTCCGCGAGGAATTCTTCATCGACGACGACTCACTCTGCTATCTCGACGGGAATTCACTCGGTCGTCTTCCGCGCGCGACGGTCGAGGCCGTCGGGCGATTCCTCACTGACGAGTGGGGTTCGAAGCTCGTCGATGGCTGGAACGACTGGATCGACGAAGCGCAATCGACCGGCGACCTGATCGGACGATCGGCACTTGGAGCGGGTCCAGGGCAGGTTCTTGCCGTCGATACGACGAGCGTGAACTTCTACCAGCTGTGCCACGCCGCGATCCGAGCGCGGCCCGGCCGCCGCACGGTCATCACTGATCGAGCGAACTTCCCGACCGATCGCTACATCCTCGAAGGCCTCTGTGACGACCTTGATCTCGATCTCGTCTATATCGACGACGAGACTGGGGAAGAGTTCGTCACACCCGAAGCACTCGCCGCCGTCGTCGACGAGAACACTGCGCTCGTCACACTTTCCGTCATCCAATACCGCTCGGGTGCGCTCCACCGCGTACCGGAGCTCACGACGATCGCCCGCAAGGCCGGTGCACTGTTCGTCTGGGATGCGAGTCATGCGGTCGGTGTCGTCCCGATGGCTTTCGACCGGGACGGAGTCGATCTCGCCGTCGGCTGCACGTACAAGTACGGGAATTCCGGCGCAGGGAGCCCCGCGTGGATGTACGTGCGCTCCTCGATCCAAGACGAACTCGAGGTGCCGATCCAAGGCTGGTTCGCCCAGCGCGATCAGTTCGCGATGGGCCAGGGTTTCGAACGCGCTCGCTCGATCCGTGGGTTCCAGATCGCGAGCCCATCAATCATCGGGCTCCGATGCGTGCAGACCGCATTCTCGATGATCGAGCGAGCAACGTTGCCTGCCATCGCCAGCAAGGCTGCGATCGGCACCCAGTTGATGATCGACCTCCACGACGAGTGGCTCGCCCCTCTCGGGTGTTCGCTCATCACACCGCGCGACGCGCATCATCGCGGTGGACACGTGACGATCAGACATCCCGACGCACGCAAGATTTCGCTCGGCATGCGTCAGTTCGCCAACGTCATCGGCGACTATCGCCAGCCGGACTGCATTCGCCTTGCGATCTCACCACTGCCCACCTCGTATGTCGAGGTGTGGGAAGGCTTCAACCGAATTCGGGAACTCATCGCCACGAACAAGTACGCCGACGCATCGGAGCCCACGTCCCGCGTCACCTGAGTGAGCAGGCGCGAGGTCAGGGATGTTCTAACCTGTCTGCAGCAGGAAGCTGAGAAGGGAAACATATGACAACGGCGTCATATCAAACCTATTCAGCACTCGAGGCGGCAGAACTTCGCGTTCGTGAAGCCGGAGAGTGGCTGAAACTGGAAGACGGACTGATCGAAACCATCGTCCGACCGCGAAGAATCATCGAGGTCGCCATTCCCTTTCGGCGTGACGACGGCACGAGAGACCAACTCATCGGCTGGCGGGTCCACCACAACACGACTCGCGGTCCGGCAAAGGGTGGAATCCGCTACCACCACGAGGTGAACCGCGACGAAGTAGTGGCACTCGCCATCGGAATGTCGCTCAAGACCGCGATCGCCAATCTGCCACTCGGTGGAGCCAAGGGTGGGATCTGCTTCGACCCCAAGAAGTACTCACAGAGCGAGATCGAACGCATCACCCGTCGCTACGTCTCTGAAATCTCGTCGTTCCTCGGCCCCGACAAGGACGTCCCCGCACCCGATGTCGGCACGAACGCCCAGGTCATGGCGTGGGTCATGGACCAGTATTCGACCGGCGTCGGCCATGCAACGCCAGGAGTCGTCACCGGCAAACCGATCGAACTTGGCGGATCGCTCGGAAGAGAATCGGCGACGGGTCGTGGCGTCGTCGAAGCTGCAGCGCTGCTGCTCGCCAAGCAAGGAACGACGCTGAACGGCAAGCGCATCGCCATCCAGGGATACGGCCAGGTGGGCTCGTGGGCGGCACGTCTCGCAGCCGCACGTGGAGCACTCATCGTCGGTCTCTCCGATGTGGGAGGAACGATCTACGACGACAAGGGTCTCGACCTCGTGCGCATCGACCAGGCCTTCCGCGACGGCACTCGGAGCGTCGCTGACTGCGGCGTCGGCGAAGTCGTCGCCAGAGGCGAGAAGGGGTCGGCGGCCGTCTTCGGACTCCCCTGCGACATCGTCATGCCGTGTGCTCTCGGTGACGCGG
>CAYFJS010000012.1:0-22069 GCA_964343495.1 uncultured Acidimicrobium sp.
GCCGACCTCGAAGTCGCCTGCGGACCGTTGCGCCACGTCGTCGTTGCACGCGAGCTGACCAAATTGCACGAAGAGATCCGCCGCAGTTCGCTGCACGAGGCCGTCCAACACGCGCGAAGTCACGAGCCGCGAGGCGAATACGTCATCGTGGTGGAGGGAGCACTTCCCCCGGAGCCCGCAACGGAGGAGCAACTCGAGGAGGCGCTCCGCCGTGAGCTGGCGAACGGCATGAGCAAACGCGACGCGGCCGCAAAGGTTGCGCTCGCCTATGGCGCGCCGAAGCGTGTGGTGTACGAACTCGCGCTGCGACTCAGCTAGTCACAGCGGCACGAGGCCGATCTGGCGCGACTGGGCCACGAGCACGCCGCGCTCGTCGAAGATGACGCCGTCCTCTTCGAACATCCCGCCCTGCACGACTCGCGCATCGAACGAGCATGCGAGCGGACCAGGTGCTGGCTTCGCTCTGACGTGCACGGTGAGCTCGACCGTCGGCACCCAACCTGGCACCTCGACGAGGTTGAACACCGGTGGCGCGAATGCGTCGGCGGCGAGCAGCACTGCGTGCGTGTCGATCGGGCGCTCGTCGGCGAAGGCAAAGTAGCCACGCATGAGCGAGCGGCCGCTCGGCTTGCCGATTGCGAATCCCAGGTCGTCGGGATGGAGACGCATGTTCAACTTGCTCATGAGCGCGAGTGGGATGTTCTCCGCCTGTGGATCGCGGGCCTTGCAGTCAGCGAACGGCGGCAGTTCGGGCGGAGCGATGTCCACGTGGTGCAGACCGACTTGCGGATCGCCGAGATCCCCGAACGCTCCGATTGCCCGAATGGCCGTTCTGCCGTCGACGACCATCGACGCACTCACCGTGGTGAATCGCCGACCGCGCTTCACCACGTCGGTGATGATCTCGAATCGACACGGTGGAAGCGGTGCGAGATAGTGCAGCGTGAGCGAGATCGGATCGGTGCGGCCGGACGCGTCGCGCATCGCAGAGTTCATGAGTGCCATCACGTATCCGCCGTTGGCGTTGCCGCGGATGTCCCAACCGTCGTGTACTTCACCGACGTAGCGTCCCTCGGCAACCATCTCGACTCGCGTCGCATCGTCGAAGGAAAAAGTCACGGCGTCAGACTAGGACACGCCATTAGTGTGGAGAGGTGGCCAAGTTCTCCGCGACGACACCTATTTATTACGTCAACGCCAAGCCACACCTCGGGCATGCGTACACCACGATCGTCGCGGATGCCGTCTCGCGATGGCATCGTCTGTGCGGAGACGACGTCCACCTCCTCACCGGCACCGATGAGCACGGGCTGAAGATCCAGCAGGCCGCCGACGCCCAGGGCGTCTCGCCCAAGCAGTTCGCCGACTCGATCGCCCCCCTCTTCGCCGAGGCCTGGAAGCGGCTGAACATCACGAATGACGACTTCATCCGAACGACCGAGGAGCGCCACGCACGCGGTGTGCGCAAGCTGCTGCAGGCCTGCTACGACGCAGGCGACATCGAGTCCGACACCTATCGCGGTCACTACTGCGTGCCGTGCGAGGCGTACTTCCTGGAGGACGAACTCGACAAGGGCAACTGCCCGATCCACGGCAAGCCGACGACGTACGTCGAAGAGGAGAACTACTTCTTCCGCTTGTCGCGCTTCGAGGATCGCCTGCTCGACTGGTACGCCAAGCATCCGAACGCGATCACGCCGAGTTTCCGCATGAACGAGGTGATCGGCTTCATCAAGGGCGGCCTGCACGACTTCTCGATCAGTCGCAAGACCTTGAAGTGGGGCATCCCGTTGCCGTGGGACGACAGCCACGTCACCTACGTCTGGTTCGATGCGCTCGCCAACTACATCACCGCGCACGGCTACGGCACCGACGACGCCAGGTTCGCCGAGCGCTGGCCCGTGGACTATCACTTCATCGGCAAGGACATCATCAGGTTCCACTGCGTGTACTGGCCGGCGATGCTCATGTCTGCGGGGATCGAACCGCCGAAGGGTTGGGCGGTCGGCGGTTGGCTGCTCACCGACGGAGCGAAGATGTCCAAGACCGCGGGCAACGTCGTCGACCCGCTCGATCTGATCGACGACTTCGGCGTGGATGGCTTCCGTTACTACGTGCTCGCCGACACCAACTACGGCAACGACGGCGACTTCACCCTCGAAGGGATCACGAGTCGCTACAACTCGGACCTGGCCAACAACCTCGGCAACCTCGCCGCACGAGTAGCCACGGTCGTGGAGAAGAAGTGTGGTGGCATCGGCCCGACTCCCGACCCCGCCTCCCCACTCGCGACGGTTGCGGCAGAGAGCGTGCGCGCGACGACCGAGGCGTGGAATTCGGTGCAGCCGAGTCGTGCGCTCGAGGCGACATGGGATCTGATTCGCGCGACGAACTCACACCTCGAGCAGCACGAGCCATGGAAGATGGAGCCTGGCGACGCCGTCGACCGCGTGATGGGTGATGCACTCGAGGCGCTGCGCATCGTCACGATCCTCGCCCAAGTTGCTCTCCCGACGACGACGCAAGAGATCTGGTCACGGCTCGGACTCGGCGGTTCGATCGCCGACATGCGCGTCGGTCGCGACACCAACTGGGGTCTCTACCCGGGCGGGCTCACCGTGACGAAGGGACAACCGCTCTTCCCGCGCAAGACGCTATGACGCCCGCACCGACGTGGGTCGACACCCACTGCCACGTCTATGACGAGGCGATGAAGGCAGATCACGATGCAGTCCTCGATGCGGCGCGCGCGACCGGCGTATCCAAGATGATCGTCATCGGCACGGACGCCACGACGAGTCGCCAAGCGATCGACATCGCCGCCAAGCACGACGACGTGTGGGCAACGGTCGGCCTCCACCCGCACGACGCCAAGGACGGATTCGAGCCGCTGCGCGCGTTGCTCGACGAGCCACGGGTCGTGGCCGTCGGCGAATGCGGACTCGACTACTACTACGACCACTCGGACCGAGCGGTCCAGCGCGAGGTGTTCGCCGAACAGATCGCAATCGCCCACGAGCGCAAGCTGCCGCTCGTCATCCACACGCGCGAGGCGTGGGACGACACCTTCGACGTGCTCGATGCGTGTGGCGTTCCCGAGCGAACGATCTTCCACTGCTTCACCGGTGGTGAACGCGAGGCGCGCGAATGCGTGAAGCGCGGCGCATTTCTCTCCTTCTCGGGCATCGTCACGTTCAAGACCGCAGACGACGTGCGCGAGGCGGCACGGTGGTGTCCACTCGAAAACATGGTGATCGAAACCGATGCGCCGTTCCTCGCACCGGTGCCGCACCGTGGCAAACCGAACGAGCCCGCCCTCGTCGCGGTGGTCGGCACGTACATCGCCGACCTCCGCGGAATGGATGTCGCAGAATTCGCGCGTGTCACCACGCACAACGCGAACATTGCGTTTCCCGGCATCGCGCCTTAGCGTGACTCGCGTGCCCCTGTCGGTCTACGAACGTCGACGAATCGTGGTGCTCGCGGTGGTGTCGATGCTCGCCTTCGTGATCGTCCGTTCGACGACGGGTTCGTCGAACGAGGCCGCCGTCGAATCGACGACGACCTACACCACGGTCCCGCCGATCGTCGAGGACAGCGTGCCCGTGCCGGTGATCCTGGGTGGTCCCGCCGCGCTCCCGCCGAGCGGAACGGCCGCGATAGCCCAGCCGGCGACGAGCAAGAACGAATACACGGGGACCGCGACCTTCACCGTCCTTGGGTACACCGAACGCGCCGTGTGTTACAGCACGACCGTGCCACAGGGCCAAAACCTGGTGGTCACGAACATCAACAACGGCCAGAAGATCAAGTGTCTCTCGGTGTATTCGACGCTCGTGCCACCCGGCATCGCGATCGTGTTGCACCAGAGCGTGTTCGTCAAGCTCGCCGACCTGATCGACGCGCCGATCCCCGTGAAGATCACCTGGTGACCCACACGCGCAGCGACGTCGCCTCGCTCCTCGAGGCCAACGGGCTCTCCCCGCGTCGTGCATTCGGCCAGAACTTCGTCGTCGACCCGAACATCGTGCGCAAGATCGCCCGACTGAGCGGCGTCGGTCCCGGTGATCACGTCGTCGAGATCGGCGCAGGCCTCGGCTCACTCACCCTCGCACTCGCCGAGACCGGTGCACACGTCGTCGCCGTCGAGATCGACAACGGCGTCGTCGAGGTGTTGCGCGAAGTCGTCGCGGGCCGCGACAACGTCGAGGTCCTCCACGCCGACGCTGGCGAATTGGACTGGACGGAACTCGGTGCGAAGTCGGCGTCGTGGCACGTGGTGGCGAATCTGCCCTACAACGTCGCCACTCCACTCGTGGCCGACATCCTCGACGGAGTGCCTTTCGTGCGCCACATGTTGGTGATGGTGCAGCGTGAAGTGGCAGAGAGGTTCGTCGCCCAACCTCGCACGAGTGCCTACGGTGCAGTCTCGGTGAAGGTCTCGTACTGGTCACACGCGCGGATCGTCGCCGACGTTCCCGCGACCGTGTTCCTCCCCAAACCCAACGTCGCCTCCGCGCTCGTCGAATTCCACCGCCGCGACGAACCCGCGGTCTCAGATGTCGAGCCGCAGGAACTCTTCTCGCTCGTGCGTACCGGGTTCGCGCAGCGGCGCAAGATGTTGCGCCGTTCACTCGCGGGGCTCGTGTCACCCGAGCAGTTCGAACGCGCCGGAGTCTCGAGTGATTGCCGTCCCGAGGAACTCGACGTCGCGGCGTGGGGCAGGCTGTGCCGGGAAGTGACGTCATGATCGTCACGCTCAACGCGCACGCCAAACTCACGCTCGCGCTGCGCGTCGTTGGCGTCCGCGACGACGGCTACCACGACATCGACGCGGAGATGGTGAGCCTCGATCTGCACGACGTGCTCTCTGTCGATACGTCCTCGACGGGAATCAGTCTCGACGGACCGTTTGCAACCGGCATCACCGATGCGGAGGACAACCTCATCGCCAAGGCACTGCGGCTGTGTGGCGTGTCGGCAGCCGTGCACGTCACGAAGAACATTCCCTCGGGTGGCGGACTCGGTGGCGGGAGTGCGGACGCCGCCGCGATCCTGCGGTGGGCGGAATTCGACGACCTCGTGGCCGCTTCACGGGTCGGTGCAGACATCCCGTTCTGCATGGTCGGCGGTCGCGCGCGGGTGTCGGGAATCGGTGAAATCGTCTCCCCGCTCGTGCATCGTGACGAGGACATCACCCTCGTCACGCCACCCTTCGGGGTGTCGACACCCGCGGTGTATCGGGCATGGGACGAGCTCGATCCGTCACGACGACGCGGTGTCGGTCCGAACGATCTCGAAGCACCGGCGATCGCCGTCGAGCCACGCCTCGCCACGTGGCGAGAGCGGATCGGCAACGCGACGGGAGCGACACCGGTCTTGGCCGGGAGTGGTTCGACGTGGTGGGTGCGGGGTCATTTCCCCGAACTCGGCAATCAGTTGCGAGACTCGACCGTGGTGCTCGCGAAGACGATCGCGGCGATCTAGACGGGAACTACTTGCGGCGCTGGTGACGCGTGCGGCGAAGCATCTTCTTGTGCTTCTTCTTGCGCATGCGCTTGCGACGGCGTTTGACGAGTGATCCCATAGCGCACGACACGCTATCGGGCGACGGAGCGTTTGGGCGCGTCGAATTGGGTACCGTGGAGTGGTCAGTCCGGGGTCGTTCAATGGCAGGACAGCGGGTTTTGGTCCCGCATATAGGGGTTCGAGTCCTCTCCCCGGAACCATCGCCGACGACGTCTCCACGACGAGCGGACACTCGTCGAATCGGAGCGCACAAACGGTTTCTCCTAGACTGAGACGACGCGGAACGCATCGTACGGGGGGCTATGAACAAGACGATCGACAAGGTCACCACGAAGCGGATGGCCATCTACAGCGGCCGCACCCACCCCGACCTTGCGACCGAAGTCGCCGAGCACCTGCAGGTGCAACTCGGCGAGGCGAACATCGTCGAATTCGCCAACGGCGAACTGCGTCCACGCTTCGGCGAGAGCGTGCGCGGCGGCGACGTGTTCATCATGCAGACGCACTGCGGAATCGACGGGCGCAGCGTGAACGACTCGATCATGGAGCAGCTGATCATGATCGACGCCGCCTATCGCGCGTCTGCCAAGCGCGTCACCGCGGTCTGCCCTTTCTACGGTTACGCCCGCCAGGATCGCAAGGCGGAAGGTCGTGAACCGATCACCGCGCGACTCGTCGCCGACATGTTCGCCGCGGCCGGCTCCAAGCGCATGGTCTCGATCGACTTGCACAGCGGACAGATCCAGGGATTCTTCTCCGGACCCGTCGACCACCTCACCGCGATGCCGGTCCTCGAGAAATACGTGCGCTCCAACGTGCGCGACGGAGTCGTCATCGTGTCGCCGGACGCAGGTCGCGTGAAGGTCGCCGAGCGATTCGCACAGCACCTCGCCGACATGAACGCCGACGTCGCGTTCATCAACAAGCGCCGACCGAAGGGCACGACGAACGTCGCGGTCGCCAAGGAAGTGATCGGTGAGGTCGAGGGCAAGTTGTGCATCCTCACCGACGACATGATCGACACCGGCGGCACGATCGTGAGCGCGGCTGAATTGTTGATCGAGCGAGGCGCGCGCGAGGTATGGGCCATGGCCACCCACGGCGTGCTGTCCGGTCCGGCCATCGAACGACTCGCCAAGGCCCCGATCGAACGAGTGGTGTTGACCAACACCATCCCGCTCCCGTCAGACAAGCGCCTGCCGAAGATCGAAGTGCTGTCCGTGGCCAAGATCCTCGCCGACGCCCTCGCGGCCGTCTTCGACGAGACCAGCGTGAGCGACCTCTTCGACGGCGAAAACCAGTCGTAGAGCCGATTTTTTCGGGAATACCCGCCGTTAGACTGACCAGCCGTTGTCCGACGACGACTTCGTCGGACGCGAACAATCGCAGCATTTGGAGTCCCCATGACAACCACCTTGAAGACCAAAGTCGGTCGCGCGACGGGCAGCGCTGAAGCGCGCCGTCTCCGCTCGGAAGACCACATCCCCGCCATCATCTACGGGCATGGCATGACACCGGTGTCGATCACCGTCGAGCGTCGCGAGCTGCGAGCCGCGCTGTCGGGCCCAGCAGGTGTCAACACCATCCTCGAGTTGCACGTGGACGACAAGAAGTATCCGGCGATCGTCAAGGACCTCCAGCGCGATCCGGTGAAGCGCACGGTCAGCCACATCGACTTCATGCAGATCGACCTCACCGAAGAGATCGTCATGGCGGTCCCCGTCCACCTCACCGGCACCGCCAAGGCGGTCGTGCAGGAAGGTGGCCTCGTGGACGCCGCTGTCGACCGCATCGAAGTGCGCGCGACGGCGAGCAACATTCCGAACGAGATCTTGATCGACATCTCCGAGATGACCGTCAACGACGTCATCCGCCTCGGCGACATCACCTTGCCGAAGGGTGTCACGGCAGTGGCCAACGACGACTTGGTCGTCGTCACCGTGCTCACGTCGCGTGCCGAGGCTGAACAGCCGGCAGCACCTGCCGCGGGTGAAGCGACGCCAGAGGGTGCAGCGCCCGCAGACGGCGCCGCGCCAGCTGCTGGCGACAACAAGCCCGCCGCGTCGTAGTCCTCATGGCGCTGTTCGGTCGCGATGCGCGACTGAAGCGGCGAGGAACCCCCTTCGACGCGCTCATCGTCGGCGTCGGCAATCCGGGACGAACCTACGACTCGACGCGCCACAACGTCGGCTTCGACGTGATCGACGAACTCGCGCGACGCTACGGCGTCACACTCAAGTCGTGCCGTGAAAGCGCGGTGATCGCCGAGGTGCATCGCGATGACATTCACCTTCTCCTCGTCAAGCCGACCACCTACATGAATGAATCAGGACGTGCGGTCGGCCCGCTCGCGCGCCGCTTCGGCATCGAGCGCGCGGAGCAGATCGTCGTCATCCACGACGAGTTGGACCTCGACCCGTGCGTCGTGCGCGTGAAGAGCGGCGGCGGTCTCGCGGGACACAACGGTCTGCGGTCGATCAACGAACACGTGAAGTCGCAGGACTTCCTGCGGGTCCGCATCGGCATCGGTAAACCACCGAGCAAGGAACAGGGTGCCGACCACGTGCTCGCCAAGCTCACCGCCAAGGACCGTGCCGCATTCGACGTCGCCGTGGCGATTGCCGCGGATGCCGCCCAAGCCATCGTCGGAGACGGTGTCGAGGCGGCGATGCAACGGTTCAATTCGCGCTAGTCGGAGCACTCGATGAACCTGCGCGACCTCGCCCTCCTCGCCTCTCGCGACCCCGCGCTCGATGCGCTCGCGGCGAGCGATGCGACGCTCGCCTGCTCTGAGATCGCCCGCCCACTCGTGATCGCCGGACTCGCCGAGCGCTGGTCGGGCTCGACGCTCGTCGTGGCGACCCCGACGGGAACTGCCGCACAGATGATCCACGACGACCTCGTGCGCTACGTCGGAGCAGACAACGCGCTGCTCTTTCCGGCCTGGGAGACGCTCCCCTTCGAACGCGTGAGCCCGAGCGTCGAATCGATGGGTCGGCGCCTCGAGGTGTTGTGGCGCCTGCGTTCTAACGACCGACCACGCATCGTCGTCGGTTCGGTGCGCGCACTGTTGCAGAAACTCGCGCCGGGGGCGACGAGCCGTGAACCGATCATCGTGCGCCGCGGAACCGACGTGAACGCCGACCACTTGATGGAACGACTCATCGCCGATGGTTACCGTCGCGAAGACCTCGTCGAGCACAGGGGGGAATGCGCGCAGCGCGGCTCCATCATCGACGTCTTCCCCTCCACGATGGACGCACCGATTCGCATCGACCTGTGGGGTGACGAGGTCGACCGCCTCACCACCTTCTCCGTGAACGACCAGCGCAGTGCGGACGACCTCGATGAGGTCGTCATCTTCGCGGCGCGTGAAGTCGAGCTCACGACCGCCGTGCGGGAACGGGCCACATTGCTCCTGTCGAGCGAACCGTGGGGCCTCGAGCAGTGGGATCGACTCGCCGAGGGCCAGCAATTCGAGGGAATGGAGAGTTGGTTGCCGTGGCTCGTCGACCGCGACGAACTCCTGACCGACGCGCTCGGCAAGGACACGCGACTCGTGCTCGTCGAACCGCGCCGCATGCACGCGCGTGCGCTCGATCTCCTCGCGGAAGAGGCCGACCTCGCGCGTGCACTCGCCTCCACGTGGGCGCGTGACGCCGAGCGAGAATTCCCGCGGCTTCACGTGGATGCCGACCGTCTGCTCGGTGCGACGTCGTCGTCGCGCACGTTGTCGCTCGTATTGCCCGCAGAAGCTCCTGGTGCGTCACTGATCTCCGCAACGGGATGGGGTCCCGCAACCGCCGATGCCGAGGCGACCGCCGCGCGAGTGCGCGGGCTCGTCGCAGACGGCTGGACCGTCGCGCTGTGTGCCGAAAGCGCGGGGTCTGCGCGGAGATTCGTCGAGGTGTTCAACGAGAACGGTGTCGCGGTCATCGACCTCGCCCGTGTGCCGAATGCGGACATGACGAAGCCGGGTGCCTACGTCGTGGAGTCCGCACTTCATGCCGGCTGCTCGCTCCCGGGCGCACGGGTCTCCGTGATCAGCGAGTCCGACCTCACCGGACGGCGCCGCACGCACCGCGTCGCGCGCGCGCCGAAGCGTGACTCGTCTTCGGTCTTCCAGGACCTCAAGCCCGGCGACTTCGTCGTGCACCACGTGCACGGCGTCGGCAAGTACGAGGGCATGGTGACGCGATCGATCGGCGGATCCGAGCGCGACTATCTCCTCCTGTCCTACAAGGACGGCGACAAGCTCTACGTCCCGACGGATCACATCGACGCCGTTCGTCAGTACATCGGTGGCGAGACACCGACGTTGCATCGCCTCGGCGGAAGCGACTTCGCGCGCGCCAAACAGCGAGTGCGTTCCGCGGTCCGCGAGATCGCCCAGGAACTCGTCGTGTTGTACCAAAAGAGAGTGAATGCGCCTGGGCATGCGTTCGCCCCCGACACTCCGTGGCAGGACGAGATGGAGTCGGCCTTCCCGTTCGTCGAGACACCCGACCAGAAGACCGCGATCGACCTCGTCAAGGCCGACATGGAGCGCACCGTGCCGATGGACCGACTCGTGTGTGGCGACGTCGGATTCGGCAAGACGGAAGTCGCCGTGCGCGCGGCATTCAAGTGCATTCAGGACGGCAAGCAGGTCGCGGTGCTCGTGCCCACCACCCTCCTCGCTGCGCAACACGGCAACACCTTCGCCGAACGATTCCGCGGCTATCCGATTCGCGTCGAGGTGCTGTCCAGGTTCCTCACACCCGCGCAAGCCAAGAAGGTCGTCGCCGGGCTTGCGACGGGCGAGATCGACTGCGTCATCGGCACGCATCGCCTGCTGCAGGAGAAGGTGAAGTTCAAGGATCTCGGATTGCTCGTGGTCGACGAGGAACAACGCTTCGGCGTGCAACACAAGGAAGCGATGAAGAAGATGAAGACCAACGTCGACGTCCTCACGTTGAGCGCGACGCCGATCCCGCGCACGCTCGAGATGAGCCTCGTCGGTATCCGCGACCTCTCCCTTTTGCAGACGCCGCCCGCCGACCGCCAGCCGATCCTGACCTACGTCGGCGAACAGGACGACCGCGTCGCGGTGGAGGCGATCCGCAGGGAACTCTTGCGCGACGGGCAGGTGTTCTGGGTCCACAACCGTGTGCAGTCGATCGAGGACCGCGCCCAGCGACTGCGCGAGCTCGTACCCGAGGCCCGCATCGCGATTGCTCACGGGCAGATGGACGAGGGTCGACTCGAACAAACCGTGATCGACTTCTGGGAGGGCAACTTCGACGTCCTCGTCTGCACGACGATCATCGAAAGCGGCATCGACATGCCGACGGTCAACACCCTCGTCGTGGAACGCGCGGACCTCCTCGGACTCGGCCAGCTCCACCAGATTCGCGGGCGTGTCGGTCGCAGCGGATCGCGCGCGTACGCATACCTCTTCCATCCGCGCGACAAGTCGCTCTCGCAAGAGGCCTACGAACGACTGAAGACGATCGGCGAGGCCACGGATCTCGGGAGTGGCTTCAAGATCGCGATGCGCGACTTGGAGATTCGTGGCGCGGGCAACCTCCTCGGCGAGGCCCAAAGCGGTCACATCGCCGCCGTGGGATACGACCTCTACTGCCAACTCGTGACCGAAGCAGTCGCAGAGATGAAGGGAGAGGAGATTCCGTCGATCATCCCCGAGCTCAAGCTCGACGTGCCGAGCGACGCGTTCCTCCCGAGCGACTACGTGCCGCGCGAGGAGTCTCGCCTGGACGCCTATCGACGCCTCGCGGGTGTCACGTCCCACGAGGACGTGGACGACATCGAACGCGAGTGGCTCGATCGTTACGGCAAACTGCCCGCGCCCGCCGAGGCATTGCTGCGCGTCGGACGCCTGCGAGCAGAGTGCCATCGCATCGGACTGCGGGAAATCGTCGTCGAGAACGGTCGCGCGAGGATGAGTCCCGTCACGCTTCCCGCAAGTGGTGTCATGCGTCTCACGAGGCTCGATTCGCGTGCCGAGTGGAACGAGAAGTTGCACACCTTGACCGTCACCGTGCCCCGCGCTGGAGATGTCGTGACTGCTTTGCTCAACTTCCTCGGGTCGATGTTCGAGACCGACAACTAGGCTTGTCGCAATGACCCCCGCTTCTCCCCGTCGATTGCTCGCGTCCCTCGTCGCCCTCGGAACGCTCGGCCTCGCCGGCTGCGGTGGCGTGACGTCGACTGATGCGCTGCGTGTCGGCTCGCACTCGGTATCGGCCGATTTCTTGAAGACGATCCTCACCCAGCTCGGCGATGCCGGCCAGATCAAGATCGACAACGGCCAGGTTCCCGCGGACTCGAGCCGCTCGGTGTTGAATGCGCTCTACCGCGGCGAGGCGACGAAGGAATTGCTCGCCAAGTACGGCGTCGAGGTCACCGATGCGGATCGCACGAAGGTGACGACCCAGGTTTCTCAGGACCCCGCATTCGCCGGTCTCGGCAAGGACCTGCAGGAATTGATCGTCTCGCTGAACGCGGGTGACCTCGCCCTCGCCCGGATCACCGCGCCGAGCGAGGCGGACCTGAAGGCGATGTACGAGACCGCCCCGGCGTCGCTCGGCATGATGTGCGTCGCCCACCTCGTCGTGAAGGACGAGTCGACGGCGCGCGAGGCGCTCGGCGTGCTCGACTCTGGCGAGAAGTTCGCCACGGTCGCCGCCAAGTACAGCATCGAGCCCGGCGCCGACAAGAGTGGCGGCGTGCTCGGGAGCGCCGACGGCGACTGCATCCCGCTGACCGACTACCAGTCGAAATTCGACAAGGACTTCGTCGCTGGTGCGCTGAGCGCAAAGGCCGGCGTTCCGACGGGACCGGTCAAGTCGAGCTTCGGCTACCACGTCATCTACGTCCGACCCTTCGACGACGTGAAACTGTCGGTCACCACCCTCATGAAGACCAACCCGGGCGAATTCTTGATCAGCGGCTACATGGCGACTGCAGACGTGAAGATCGGTTCGAAGTACGGCAGGTACAACCCGGCGACCGGAACGATCGTCGCCAACTGATCTCGTGACCACGCCGCGCGTCACCGTCGTCGGCCTCGGCCCAGGTCCCGCATCCCACGTCACGCAGGCGACGCTCGACGCGATCGCACAGTCCAATCATCGATTCGTCCGCACGCTGCGTCACCCTTCGGTGACGTTGCTCGGCGAGTGCACGAGTTTCGACCATCTCTATGAATCCGCGTCGACCTTCGACGACGTCTACCGCGCGATCACCGAGGAACTCGTCTCGGCCGCGAACCAGCACGGCCACGTGCTGTACGCGGTGCCGGGGTCGCCGCTCATCCTCGAATCCACCGTCGCACTGTTGCGGGCGGACCCACGAGTCGTCGTCGACGTCGTCGCCTCGATGAGCTTCCTCGACCTCGCATGGAACGCGCTCGGCATCGACCCGGTGAACGAGGGCGTCCGAGTCATCGACGGGCACCGCTTCGCACTGCAGGCCGCCAACGAGCGCGGGCCGCTCCTCGTCACCCAGACCCATGCGGGCTGGGTGCTGTCCGACATCAAGCTCGCCCACGACGGTGCGACCGGCGACGAACCGGTCGTCATCCTCCACCACCTCGGACTCGACGACGAACGCATCATTTCGACCACGTGGTCGGAGATGGACCGCACGATCGACGCCGACCACCTCACGTCGTTGTACATACCGAAGCTCGGCTCCCCGATCGCCGGCGAGATGGTCGCGCTGCATCACCTCGCCCGCACCCTGCGCGAGCAGTGTCCGTGGGACCGCGAACAAACGCACCAGAGCCTCGTCAAGCACCTGCTCGAGGAGACCTACGAGGCCATCGATGCACTCGAGAACCTGGACCCAGACGATCCCTCCACCGACGACGCGCTGATCGAGGAGCTCGGCGACTTGTTGTACCAAGTCGAGTTCCATGCCACCATCGCCGAACAACAGGGGCGATTCACCATGGCCGACGTCGCCCGCACCTTGCACGACAAACTCGTGCGTCGCCACCCGCACGTGTTCGGCGACGCCACCGCGCAGACCGCCGACGACGTCGTGACGACGTGGGACGGCGTGAAGCAACAGGAACGACTCGACGGGACGAAGAAGGACGAAGGAATCTTCACCGGTGTCGCCAAGGCCGCACCGGCGCTCTCGTACGCCACGAAATTGCAGAAGCGTGCCGCGGGAGTCGGCTTCGACTGGCCGGATGCGACGGGGGCGTACGACAAGATCGCGGAGGAAACGAACGAACTCTCCGATGCCGTGCGCAGCGGCGCAGATCCGCAGACCGTGATGCTCGAACTCGGAGACCTCCTGTTCAGCGTCGTCAACCTGTCCCGGCACCTCGGAGTGGATGCGGAGGGAGCACTGCGCGCTGCGAGCAACAAGTTCAGGACGCGATTCGAGATCGTCGAGCGACTCGCCGCGCAACGCTCGATCGATCTGCAGAGCGCGTCGCTCGAGACGCTCGATCAGCTCTGGGACATCGCCAAGGGTCAATAGTCTGTAGCCATGCCCCGCATCTCTCGCATCGTCGCCCGCGAAGTCCTCGACTCGAGGGGAAACCCGACGGTCGAAGCCGAGGTATTGCTCGACGGCGGCGCGCGCGGCAGGGCGATCGTGCCGTCGGGCGCCTCGACTGGTGAGCACGAGGCCCGCGAATTGCGTGACGGCGGCCAGCGCTACGGCGGCAAGGGCGTGGCGACGGCCGTCGCCAACGTGAACGGCGAGATCGCCGCAGCACTCGTCGGCTCGGATGCCAGCGACCAGGCCGCGCTCGACGACAGACTTTGCGCGCTCGACGGCACCCCGAACAAGTCGCGTCTCGGTGCGAATGCCTTGCTTGCAGTCAGCCTCGCAAGTGCGCACGCGAGCGCCAGACACGCCGATCGCCCGCTGTATGCACATCTTGGTGGCGACGAGGCACGGGTGTTGCCGGTACCGATGATGAACGTCGTCAACGGCGGCGCACACGCGGACAACAACGTGGACCTGCAGGAGTTCATGGTCATGCCACTCGGCGCGCCGTCATTTTCCGAGGCGTTGCGCTGGGGAGTCGAGACGTATCACGCTCTCAAGTCACTGCTCCACAAACGTGGCCTGTCGACGGCCGTCGGCGACGAAGGTGGTTTTGCACCCAACCTGCGCAGCAACGAGGAGGCGATCGCGATCCTCGTCGAGGCGATCACGACTGCAGGCTTCACGCCCGGAACCGACATCGCCATCGCACTCGATCCGGCGATGAGCGAACTGTATCGAGACGGCAAATACCACCTCGCAGGCGAAGGTCGTTCGATGACGAGCGCCGAGTTGTGTGAGTGGTGGTCGTCGCTCGTCGGTCGCTACCCGATCGTGTCCATCGAGGACGGCATGGCCGAAGACGACTGGGACGGTTGGGCCGCGCTCACCGAATCGCTCGGCAAGAAGATCCAGCTCGTCGGTGACGACCTGTTCGTGACCAACGTCGAGCGCGTGAAGATGGGCATCGACCGATCGTGCGCCAACAGCATCCTCATCAAGGTCAATCAGATCGGCACACTCACCGAGACGCTCCGCACGATTGCACTCGGCGATGCGAACGGGTACACGAGCGTGATGAGTCATCGCAGCGGCGAGACCGAGGATGCGACCATCGCCGACCTCGCCGTCGCCACCAACTGCGGTCAGATCAAGACCGGCGCGCCGGCCCGGAGCGACAGAGTGGCCAAATACAACCAGTTGCTGCGCATCGAGGCAGAACTCGGCACGCGGGCGACGTTCAGGGGTCGCGCCGCGCTCGCGCCGATTGCCTGAAGCGGACGCTCCCTCTTTTCCGACTCGGGGGCGACCACAATATTGAGGTGTCCTTGACCGAGACCAACCTCGTTCGCCACCGCGGCTTTCGCATCGCGAGCATGCCGCTCGGCGTCGTCCTCGTCATCGCCCTCGCCGTCACCATGTTCGTCTTCCCCGTGCGCACCTGGCTGCACCAGCGGGAGGTTCTCGCCCAACGCGAGAGCGAGTACAGCGCGTATGCGGACATGGTCGAGCAGCTCCAGGACCAGATCCTCTACTTGAAGACGCCCGAGGGACTGCGGGACGCGATCCGCACCCAGCTCGGCTACCTGCAGCCCAACGAACGACGACTCCCGATGATGGACATTCCCGCACTCTCCGCCACCCTCCCGGAACGGTGGCCGTACACGCTGGTGTCCGGAGCGCTCATCGTGCGCACGATCGAGGTCGCCGATCGCCGCGCCAAGGGCGAGATTCCTCTCCAGCCGCTGACGCCGTAGCGCGACTCGTTCACTAGCCTCGGTTCGCCCACCGAAAAGGAGTTCACGTGGCCGGCAGCATCCTCGGCAATCGAGTTCAACGCAAGGAAGACCCGAAGTTCCTCACCACTGGTGGGGTCTACGTCGACGACATGCTCAACGAGCCGCTGCTCGCCGGCGCACTGCACGCAACCTACGTGCGCAGCACGGTCGCGCACGCCAACATCGGCTCGATCGACGTCGCCGATGCGCTCGAGATGCCCGGTGTGGTCGCGATCTATACCGCAGCCGACCTCGAGCTCACCGAGATTCCCGCCGCCTTCAATCCAGCGGTGACGCGCACGCTGCTCGCGAGCGGCAAGGTGCGCTACGTCGGCGAACCGGTCGCCGTCGTCCTCACCGAACAGGCGAACCAGGGTGAAGACGCCGCGGAGCGTGTGATCATCGACTACGACGTCCTCGAGGCCTACGTCGACATGGAGTCGGCGATGGCACCAGGTGCGATCCCCCTCTACGAGGCGGTCGGGAGCAACGTCGTCGTCGACTCGACCGTGTTCGGCATGCCCGGAATCGCCGACGATGCATTCGCCGGCTGCGACGTCGTCGTGCGCGAGCGAATCAACAACCAGCGTGTTGCGCCATGCCCCCTCGAGGTGCGTGGAAGCGCAGCGGTGTGGCACGACGGCCGACTCATCCAATGGATCTCCTCGCAGCACGCCCAGGGCGCAAAGACGCGCATCGCCACGACGCTCGGTGTCGAACCCGAGGTCGTGCGCATCATCACCCCCGACGTCGGCGGTGGCTTCGGCGCAAAGATCGACGCGTACCCTGAAGAGGTCCTCCTCGGAATGCTCGCCAAGCGCAGCGGACGACCCGTGCGTTGGCGCGAGACACGAAGCGAATCGATGGTCGCGCTCGGCCACGGGCGCGGACAGATCCAGGACGTCGCCATCGGTGGAACGCGCGACGGCAAGGTGCTCGCCTACACGCTCAAGGTGTACCAAGACGCCGGCGCCTTCGTCGACATCGGCTCGATCCTCGCGCCGTTCATGACGAGGCCGATGGCTTCGGGCGTGTACGCGATCCCTCGAATCGACGTCCACACCGTGTCGGTGACGACCAACACCACCCCGACCGTCGCGTACCGCGGCGCCGGTCGACCGGAGGCGACCGCAGCGATCGAACGCGCGATGGATCTCTTCGCCGCAGAACTCGGGATGGACCCCGCCGACGTGCGTCGCAAGAACCTGATTGCCAAATTCATGGAGCCGCACACGACCGCGATCGGTCAGACCTATGACGTCGGTGACTTCGAAGGCGCCCTCGACCGTGCACTGAAGACCGCCGACTACGCACGACTGCGCGCCGAGCAGCGCGCGCGTCGCGAGCGTGGAGACCGACTGCAGCTCGGCATCGGAGTGAGCGTGTACGTCGAGATCACCGCCGGAACCTCGACGAGCGAGGACGCGAGGGTCGAGGTGTTGCCGAACGGACGCGCGGTCGTCTACACCGGCACCTCCCCACACGGCCAGGGCCACGTCACGTCGTGGTCGATGATCGCTGCAGAGGAGACCGGCATCGCCATGGAAGACATCGACGTCGTGTGGGGCGACACCGACCTCGTGCCCGTCGGCGGTGGCACGATGGGTTCGCGCTCGCTGCAACTCGGCGGCGCGGCCGTGCAGCAGGCGTCACGAGAATTGATCGAGCAAGCGAAGAAGCACGCCGCCCGACTGCTCGAGGCGAACGAGGCCGACGTCGTGTTCGACCGCGATCACGGTGCGTTCCACGTCGCGGGGACGCCAGCTGTCGCCAAGACGTGGGCCGACGTCGCACTCGCCCAACAAGACGATGGTGGGCTCTCGCAATACACGACCTTCCCGTCCGCCGGTCCGACGTTCCCCTTCGGCTCACACGTCGCCGTCGTCGAGGTCGACGTCGAAACCGGTCAGGTGCGACACATCCGCCACGTCGCCTGCGACGACGCGGGTCGAGTCCTCAATCCGCTCATCTTGGATGGCCAGATCCATGGCGGCATCGCCCAAGGTGCGGCCCAGGCCCTCCTCGAAGAGGTGCGCTACGACCAGGATGGCAATCCGATCACGTCCAATCTCGCCGACTACGCCTTCATCTCGGCCGCCGAGTTGCCGTCGTTCGAGGTCGTGCACATGGAGACCCCGACGCCACGCAACCCGCTCGGCGCCAAGGGCATCGGCGAGTCGGGCACCATCGGGTCGACGCCGGCGGTGCAATCAGCGGTGATCGACGCCGTCGCGCACTTGGGCATCCGTCACATCGACATGCCGGCCACGTCAGAGCGCGTGTGGCGCGCAATCCATACCGCGCGCTGACGCTCCAGGTCGTTCGTCCTTCGGTCGAAGTCATAGCGTGGAGCCATGACTTCAGAAGCCCCCATCGTCGCCGAGAACCTCGTGCGTCACTTCGGTGACGTGCACGCGGTCAACGGCATCAACCTCACCGTCAATCAGGGCGAGATCTTCGGATTCCTCGGGCCGAACGGCGCCGGCAAGAGCACTGCGGTGCGCATGTTGACCACCCTCCTGCGGCCGACGTCGGGAACGGCACGAGTTGCGGGCTTCGACGTCGCCAAGCAACCGAACGAGGTGCGTCGCCGGATCGGCGTCGCGTTGCAGGATGCTGCGATCGACCCCCTGATGACGGGCACCGAACTCCTCCACCTGCAGGCCGTGCTGTACGGGATTCCATCCTCCAAGACCGCCGCGCGTGCCAACGAATTGCTCGAGCGAGTAGGTCTGACCGCAGCCGCCGATCGACGCGTCGGGACCTACTCCGGTGGCATGCGCCGCCGACTCGACCTCGCATTGTCGCTCATCCATCAGCCGAGCGTGTTGTTCCTCGACGAACCGACGACCGGTCTCGACCCGATGAGCCGACTCACCTTGTGGGAAGAGGTGCGCAGGCTGAATCAAGAAGGCACGACGGTGATGCTCACCACGCAATACCTCGAGGAGGCAGACCAGCTCGCCGACCGCATCGCGATCATCGACAAGGGCGTGATCGTGCGCGACGGTCGTCCGAGCGATTTGAAGGCCGGCGTCGGCTTCCCGACCCTCCTCGTGAACGTCCCGAAGGACCAGATGGACGCGGCGAAGTCGGTGCTCCTCGGCTTTGGTGACCTGCGCCCGACCGCGGAGGGAACGCTCGGAGTCGGACTGCGCGGTGGCGCAACGGTCGTCACCGACGTCGTGCGCAAGCTCGACGAAGCACGCGTTCGCGTGCAACATCTCGAGGTCAACGAGCCCAGCTTGGACGACGTCTTCGCCGAGGCGACCGGCCACCGCCTCGAAGGCGCACAGTCGTGACGACCGTCGTCGCCGAACGAAGCGTCGGTCTGTCGATCCGCCAGACGCTGCAGATGACCAAGCGTTCGACGCTCGAAATCCTTCGCCAACCGGCGATGAGTGCACCCAGCATGATCTTCCCGATCTTCTTCGCCGCGCTCGGCGCATCATCGTTCGGCAAGACGACGAGCCTTCCGGGATTCCCGAAGGTGGACTCGTTCCTCCAGTTCTCCCTCGCGGCGACCGTCATCCAGGGTGTGCTCTTCGGCTCGATCTCCGGCGCGGCCGCACTGGCCACCGACATCGAGAACAAGTTCTTCGATCGACTGCTCCTCGCGCCGTCCACGCGCTCGGGCATCGTGCTCGCCCGCATCGCGGGAAGCGCGCTGTTCGGCGCGTTCCAGGCGGCGTTCTTCCTTCTCGTGCTGTGGCCGTTCGGTGCGACGATCCGCGGCGGCATTCCGGCATTCCTCGTGATGGTCGCGAGTGGTGGACTCGTCTCTCTCGCCATCGGTGCGCTCATGTCCTCGGTGGCGATCCGCACCGGTTCGGCCGAAGCGGTGCAGGGAGCGTTTCCACTCATCTTCATCCTGCTCTTCTTCTCGAGCGCGTTCTTCCCGCGGGAGACGATGAGCGGCACCTACCGCAAGATCGCCGACGTGAACCCGATCTCGCACCTCGTCGAAGGCCTCCGCGAGATGGTCCTCCACGAGGTCACGATGGGCTCGATCGCCAAGGCGATCCTGATTCCGATCGCGGTGTGCATCGCCGCGACGATGCTCGCACTGGGAACCTTGCGCGCACGATTGGCGGCGCTGTGACGACGCTCGAATTCAAGGCCGATTCGTTGCACACCTCGACCGTTGCCGTCGGGCGCGGGCTCATGCTCCGCGGGTTGCGCACCATCCGCCGCATGCCGTCGGCATTCATCCCGAGCGTGGCGATGCCGGTGTTCACGATGATCGCATTCTCGGGCACCTACTTTGCGATCACCAAGATCCCCGGGTTCCCCACGAATCGATCAGCCAACTGGTTCATGCCACTCGGCATCTGTTTCGGTTCCGCGTTCAGCGGTATCGGTCTCGGCTTCAGCACCATCCGCGACATCGAGACTCGTTTCTACGAGCGGTTGTTGATGGCACCGGTGCCGCGCAGGGCCCTCATCGTCGGTCCGTTGTTCACCGCCTGGAGCCGCACGTTGATCTTGAACGCGTTCGTCATCCCGATGGGCCTCCTCTTGGGTGCGCGCTTCACGGGCGGCGTCCTCGGCGTACTTGCGCTCCTTGCCGCGTCGTTCGGCATCGCCACCATCTCGGTTGGTTGGGGCCTCGGTCTCGCGTTCCGCTTCCGCGACATGCGTGCAGCCGCAATCATGCAGCTCACGGTGTTCGTCGTGCTGTACGTCTCGAACGCGCAGATGCCGATGTGGCTGTTGAGTGGCTGGGTCCACTCAGCGGCGCGATTCAATCCCGCGACGAACATCCTGCGCATGGCGCGACAGGGACTCGTCTCGTCGAGCGCCCCCGATCACATGGCGTGGTCGAACACGTGGGGCGGACTCATCGCCATCCTCGTGATGGCCACCGTGACGCTCACCTTCGCGCGACGCGGGTTGAACAAACTCGACAAGTAATCTGCCTCCATGTTCTTCGTTGCCTCGCGCGCGACGCTCACCATCTCGTCATCGACATTCGACAAAGCGCGCATCGTGGTCGCCCGCAACGGAGTGCTCACCATCCGCAACACCGATCGCAAGCCGTATGCCCTGACCGTCGGGGCCACCCCGCTCACGGTCCGCGCCAAGTCCACGGCCAGCCTCAGGCTCCCGCAACAGGGCACGTTCTCCATTGTCTGCGCCAAATGGCCGAGCCTCGTGGCGACCGTCGTCGTCAAGTAATTCCCCACTAGACGCGCGCCCACCCGATGGGGCAAGATGACGCCCAGGGGATCGGTGACGCACGGGGGTGGGTCACCGAGGACAGTTCATCGATTGGGGGACTTGTGAGAGTCAACATCACCGTCAATGGCGTCGCAAAGGAATCCGACGTCGAACCACGCACCTTGCTGGTGCACTACCTGCGAGAACACTTGCAGTTGACCGGCACCAACATCGGATGCGACACCTCGAGTTGTGGCGCATGCACCGTGCACCTCGACGGCGAGGCCGTGAAGAGCTGCACGCTTCTTGCGGCGCAGGCAGATGGCTCGTCGGTGACGACGATCGAGGGCATCAGCTCGAACGGCGAGATGCACCCGATGCAGAAGGCGTTCATGGAGAACCACGGCCTGCAGTGCGGATACTGCACCCCCGGCATGGTGATGGCGGCGATCAGCCTGCTGAAGGAGAACCCGAAGCCGACCGAAGAGGACGTGCGCCTCGGACTCGAGGGCAACCTGTGTCGTTGCACCGGGTACCACAACATCGTGAAGTCCGTCCTCGCGGCAGCGAAGTAGGAGGAACCGCCATGACGATGACCGAGAACAAGCCGACCACCGTGATCGGCACGCGCATGCTGCGTCGTGAAGACCCGGCACTCCTCACGGGAGAAGCCAAGTTCACCAACGACCTCTCCATTCCCGGCGCACTCCACCTCGCGGTGTTGCGCTCGCCGCACGCGCACGCCAAGATTCGCCGCATCGATGCCAGCGCGGCACGCGCGCTGCCCGGAGTCGTCGCCGTCTACAGCGGAGCCGACCTCGCCTCGATGTGGGCTGCACCGATGCCGTGTGCATGGCCGGTGACTCCCGACATGAAGAACCCGCCGCACTACCCGATCGCAGTCGACAAGGTGACCTACGTCGGCGACGGTGTCGCAGCCGTGCTCGCCACGAGCGAGACCGCGTCGCGCGACGCACTCGACCTGATCGACGTCGACTACGACGTGTTGCCGGCCGTGATCGACCTCGAAGACGCACTCACCGACAAGGTCGTCATCCACGACTCGATCGGCACGAACAAGAGCTACACCT
>CAYFJS010000013.1:0-21569 GCA_964343495.1 uncultured Acidimicrobium sp.
CGGCGGCGAAGCGCAGTGCTTCGGTCACCTTGTCTTCTGGCATGTCGACCTCGGCGGACAACTCCGCAAGCGTCGCTGGACGCCCGAACTTCAGCTCGAGGCGCGAGCGAGCCTTCTGTAGTCGTGCGAGGGTGTCGCCTGCATGGACTGGGAGGCGGATCGTGCGACCGGTATTGGCGATACCGCGGGTGATCGCCTGGCGGATCCACCACGTGGCATACGTCGAGAACTTGAAGCCCTTGCGCCAGTCGAACTTCTCGACGGCGTGCATCAGGCCGAGGTTGCCCTCCTGGATGAGGTCGAGGAGCGGAAGGCCCGAGGCTTGGTACTTCTTGGCGATCGACACCACGAGACGCAAGTTGGATTGCACGAACTGCCGCTCTGCACGAGTGCCGTCGCGCTGGATCTTGCGCAGCTCGCGACGACGGTTTGGATTCAGGTTGGCGTCGTTCTTTTCCAGTTCGGCCGTTGCAGACTTGCCGGTTTCGATCGCCTTGGCGAGGCGGACTTCGTCGTCTTTGGTGAGGAGGGCGTACTGACCGATGTCGGTGAGGTAGAGACGGACGAGGTCTTCCTCATCACGATCGATACGGTCTTTTGCCACAGCGACTCCTCCGGGGGTGAACGGGCGTAACGATACCCACGGGGTCACCTGTCACCACCGTCAGAAGCCCATTTTTTGGGCGTTTCGAGTCACAGGGCCGACCCCACCTCGCGACGGGTATCTCTTAACATGACCGGTATGGCAAACCCTCTTTTGAACGACAAGGCATTCGCGAACGCAGCTGACAGAAGTCCCGACCAGGCCGGTTGGGCAGCACCACGATCAGGTGGGGCGACCACCTGGAACCCGCCCATTACCGATGGCCCAGTGAGCCCATGGGTCGGAACGGAGCGCATGACGGCGAACGGCGCGATGTCGGCGACGCTCATGTTGTCGGTGCTTCTCGTTGCTGGTGCAACGGTCGGCTGGATGCAGGTCACCGAGATTGACGGCCAAGTCGCGTCATTCCCCGGCTGGGTCATTGGCGCGATGATCGTCGGTTTGATCAGTGCGGTGGTTGCGTCCTTCAAGCCCAACTTCGCCAGGTTCCTCGCCCCGGTCTACGCCATCGCCCAGGGTGCGGCGGTCGGCGCAATCTCCAAGGCGTACAACGTCGCCTACGACGGCATCGTGATCCAGGCGGTGGGCGCCACGATCGGTGTCTTCATCGTGATGCTCACGCTGTATCGCACGGGCGTCGTGCGCGTCACCGACAAGTTCCGTCGCACGGTGATCGGTGCCACCATGGGTCTCGCCGTGTTCTATCTCGCGGCGTGGATCATCGGATTCTTCGGTCCGAACCTGTTGCCGACCGGCTCAAGTTCGATGAGCATTGGCTTCAGCGTCGTCGTTGCGGCGCTCGCCGCGTTCAACCTCGCGCTCGATTTCGACTTCATCGAGCAGGCGGAGCGTCAGGGTGCGCCGAAGTACATGGAGTGGTTCGCAGCCCTCGGATTGCTCGTCACCTTGGTGTGGTTGTACATGGAGATGCTGCGTCTCCTCGCAAAACTCCGCGACCGCTAGGCGTGACGCGCAGTCGGTCGCGAGGCGAGAACTTCCTCGCTGAGTGGTCCGCCCGTGATCTCATCGGTGAAGTAGGAGCCGTCCTCGAGGCGCTCGAGCGCACGCTCGACGTCGGTCAGTTCCTGGGCGATGTGATCGAGATCCGGTCCCTGCGGGGTTGACTCGACATTCGACATGGCGACGAGCATATTCCATCGTCGCGTCGTGCCAAGAAGCTCCTCACCGCTAGCGTCAGAGCCCATGTCAACCTTTCCTCCCTTCGACGGATCCGCACCCAAGCAGCAGAAGTTCTCCACTCCGCCGGAGATGGGCATCGACCCGACGAAGCGCTATACGGCGACCATGGACACCTCGATGGGCACGATCGTGATCTCGCTCGATCCGATCAACGCGCCGAAGACGACCAACAACTTCGTCTTCCTCGCGCTCAACCACTATTACGACGGCATCATCTTCCACCGCATCATCAAGGGGTTCGTCTGCCAGGGTGGTGACCCACAGGGCTCCGGTATGGGCGGACCGGGGTATCGCTTCGAGGATGAATTGCCCAAACCCGGCAAGTACGCAATCGGCAGTCTCGCGATGGCCAACGCCGGACCGAACACGAACGGCTCGCAGTTCTTCATCATCAGCGGTCAGAGCGGTTGCACCCTTCCGCCTCTGTATTCGCTGTTCGGTCAGGTGGTCAAGGGACTCGACGTCGTGGAGGCCATGCAGAACGTCGAGACCGACGGTCGCGATCGTCCGCGGACCGACGTCGTGATCAACTCGGTCACCATCACCGTCGCGGACTAGCTCACCACGATGGCGCGGAGCGCCGACTCACTGAGCATCGCCGAGGCACGACGCCTCGCCTGTGTTGCGCAAGGCTTCGGTAAGTCCGCGCGCTCGACGCCCACGCAACGCGATGTCGCCGATGTCTTCAAGCAACTTGGTGTCATCCAGATCGATTCGGTGAACGTCCTCGTCCGCAGCCAGGAGTTGCCGTTGTTCTCACGACTAGGCGCGCACGACAGGTCTGCGATTCCGACCGCGACGAAGAAGCGGCAGATCTTCGAGTATTGGGGACACGCTGCGACGCACCTGCACATCGACCTGCAACCGTTGTTTCGCTGGAAGATGGATGCGGCGCGACGTGGCCAACTTCGTCATTGGGGGCTGACGTCGTTCTACGAGGACAACAAGTCGTTCGTGCGCCGCACGTTGAAGCGTGTCGCCGAGGAAGGACCAATCACCGCACGCGATATCTCCACGCGTACGCAGAAGAAGGGTGCGTGGTGGGATTGGGACGAGTCCAAGACCGCGCTCGAATACCTGTTCCTGATCGGCGAGGTGATGTCCACCTCGCGGCACACCGACTTCTCGCGCATCTATGACCTCGCCGAGCGAGTCTTACCAGCGCGAGTGCAAGCCTTGCCAACGCCGAGCGAGGCAGAGGCGAAACGGGAGCTCATCGTTCGTGCAGCTGGTGCACTCGGCGTTGCGACGAGTGCGGACCTCGCCGACTACTTCCGGCTCGAACACGCTTCCGTGAAGCGAACCATTGCCGAACTCGTGACTGCGAAGTCCCTGCGCGAGGTCACGGTCGAGGGGTGGAAAGAGCGCGCGTACGTTCCCGCCGGGACGAAGATTCCATCGGTCCTCAAAGCTTCGGCACTCCTTTCGCCGTTCGATTCGCTCGTGTGGTTTCGACCACGAAATGAGCGGTTGTTCGACTTTCATTACCGAATCGAGATCTACACGCCCGAGGCGAAGCGCACCTATGGGTATTACGTCTTGCCCTTCATGGTCGATGGAGACATCGTCGGGCGCGTCGATCTCAAGGCCGATCGCCAGACCGGGACACTCCTCGTTCCTGGAGCATTCGCAGAAAAGGGTGCGAACCTCACGAAGACGGCGTCGCTCATGTCTGCGGAACTGAAAACGATGGCGCGATGGCTCGACCTGTCGTCCATCGAAGTCGGTCGCAAGGGGAACCTCGCAGGACCGTTGGCTAAAGCCGTGTCTGCGCGCCGTCGGTAGGCTGGCACGCGTGACGCCACTCATTGCACTCGCTGGCCGTGTCGGTCCGGCGAGTCGGGTGTCTCGAAGCTCCGTCAGTTTCGCCGGTGACGTCTATACCGATGCGGTGCTCCGTGCTGGCGGAGAGCCCGTGATCCTCGTACCCCAGGAGCTCACCGATGACGAAGCCGACGAATTGATCTCTCGATTCGACGGCCTCGTATTGATGGGTGGTGGCGACGTCGACCCGCAGCGTTACGGCCAGCAGGCGAGCAGGTACGTCTACGGGGTGCAGCCAGCACAAGACGCGTTCGAAACGACGCTCGTGTGCGCTGCCTTGCGTTGCGACAAGCCAGTGCTCGCGATCTGTCGTGGTATGCAGGTCGTCAATGTTGCACTCGGCGGAACACTGGTGCAGGAAATCGCCACGTTGCCGAACGCTGAGAGCCAGCTCGCGCACAAGCCAGAGAACTTTCCCGAAGGCGCGCCATTCGCGGTGCACGACGTGGATGTCGAACCATCGAGCCGATTGGCCGGAGCCCTCGGCACGACGAAGGTGCGTGGCGCATCATTCCATCATCAGGCCGTCGATCAGGTCGGTGAGGGGTGTCGGATCGTGGCGTGGGCACCGGACGGCATGGTCGAGGGTCTGGAGCATGAGAGCAAGTGGTTGATCGGTGTGCAGTGGCACCCGGAAGACACCGCCCATGACGATGCCGCACAGCAGAACCTTTATGACTCCTTCGTCGCTCAGGCGCGTGAGTCGATGTCGTCGACTGCTCGCTGAAAAGGTGACGTCGGCTGGGTGATCCAGCGGAACGCTGAGGTAACCGCCTGTCCGAGTGGTCGCAGCACTGCACGTTCGGTGAGTGGCAAGTAGGGAAGTTGGAGCAGTGGTCTGCTCCAGCGAGGAAGCGTCGCGATCGTCGCAGCCGTCAGCACTCCATATGCGGCCCGAGCGGGATAGTCGAGCGGTGGCTCGAGGAGCAGGTAGCGAACTGCGTCTCGGGATTCGGCGGTCGTGCGCAGCTCGCCACGGAACATGTTCAGTTGATCGCGGAGCGCCCGTTCGGATCGTGGTGGGGCGGTGACGCCGAGCTCTGAAGCGATGCGTGCCATGTCCTCGACGTATCCGTCACGTTCGGATTGGGAGAGCTTGCGCGAGCCGTAGCGCTGGTAGACCGTGAGAAAACTCTCGGCCTCGACGACGTGCACCCATCGCAGGAGGTGTGGATCACGTGCCGAATAGGGCACGCCGTCGGTCGTCGTGCCGTGAACGAAGGAATGCACGTGGTTGATCCGCGCAATCGTTTCCGTGGCGAGCGTCGCGGGCCCAAAGGTGGTTGCCGCGAGGAAGTCTGCGGTGCGCTGGAGTCGCCCCCACGGATCATTGCGGAAGTCGCTGTGTTGTGCGACACCGGCCATTGCGAGCGGGTGGAGCGCCTGGACGAGAAGTGCACGGAGACCACCGATGAACATGGTCGCATCCGAATGCACGACGCGAATCGGACGTTCGGGTCCGAACCATCGCTCACCTGGCGCATCCATGATCTGTGCCGCACGCTCGTCTGCGCGCGGTCCGACGACTCGCTCGCGGAGTGCATCGCCGAGGGCGTCGCGAAGTTGGCGGACCATGTCCTCACCCGTTGATCGCGCACGAGTTGCCACGTGAGTATCGTGCCACCGACTCGGTCGCTTCGCACTGTCATAGACGCAAGTACTGTGGATCATGTGAATCACGATGCCCAACGAATGCCGTCATGGGTCCCGCGCGCCGTCGCCGTGTTCTGGGGTGGATTCCTCGCGGCCCTCGTCGCGCGCGAACTCTTCCACCAGTTGTCGAGTTTCCTGTTGCTTCTCCTCGTCTCGGTATTCCTCGCGCTCGCCATCGAGCCGGGAGTGAATCGGCTCGCACGCAGGGGCTGGAAGCGCGGAAGCGGAACTGGGCTCATCCTCGTATCGGTCGTCACATTAGGGATCGTGTTTGTTGCTGCGATCGGTACGCAGGTGGCGAGCCAGGTCGCGGACGTCTTGAGCAACAGCGAGACATACGTCAACGAATCGGTGAACTTCGTCAACGACACGTTCAACGCCAACATCGACCCGGCAGGCGTGAATGAGTCGGTCGCTGATCCAAACGGTCCGGTCCAGCGATTCCTGCGTAATCAGCAAAGCAAGGTGTTCAGTCTTTCGGTCAGCGCGCTCGGTGGGATCCTGCAGATGTTGTCGATCACCTTGTTCACCTTCTACATCGTCGCCGATGGTCCGCGGCTCCGGCGGGTGATTTGCTCACGACTGAATGCGGAACGACAAAAGACGCTCCTCTACGCGTGGGATCTTGCGATCGCCAAGACCGGTGGCTACCTCTACTCGCGCGCCCTCCTCGCATTCATCTCCGCCTTCATCCATTGGATTGCGTTCCAGACGCTGGGTATTCCGGCGCCAATTGCGATGGCGTTGTGGGTCGGTGTCGTGTCACAGTTCCTGCCGGTCATTGGCACCTACCTTGCAGGAATCCTGCCCCTCATCCTCACCTTGTTGTCGAACCCGGCAAAGGCAATCGCCGTACTTGCCTTCATCGTGATCTATCAGCAGATCGAGAACATGCTGGTCGCCCCGCGCGTCACCGCTCGTACCATGCACGTCCACGCGGCGGTCGCGTTCGGTTCGGCGATCATCGGTGGCGCGATCCTCGGGCCGATCGGTGCGATCCTTGCGCTCCCTGCTGCGGCGATGGTGCAGTCGCTCGCGTCCTCGTGGGGCAAGCGGTACGACGTGATCGAGAACGATCTCTTGATGATGCCGAAACGCAAGGGCGAATAAGGCGGAACTGGTCGACCCGCAATGGTCGGGGATGGGAGATTTGAACTCCCGGCCTCCACGTCCCGAACGTGGCGCGCTACCAAGCTGCGCTAATCCCCGGTATTTCCGGGTCGAAGCCTAACTGGCGGTCGGCGAAGTCTGACTGGTGATTCCGTGACGGGCTTCTTGCCACGTCTCGCCAGAGGCGACGGCCTTCGCGGCACGCTGGAGTCGCAAGGCGTCGAGAGGCTTGATGATCCATCCGTCTGCACCGCTGCGTTTGGCGAGATGGACGTCAGCTTCGCGATCCAACAACATGAGCACCGGAACATGTGGAATGCGGTGGTCGGAGTGATCGAGTCGGAGATTCATCGTGATCGCCATGCCACCCATCGATCCAACTTGAAGATCGAGGATCGCAAGGTCTGGAGTCCTCGTCGCGATCGCTTGCGGAACGTCCCGTCCGTTGCGACAGACGGTAAATGAGGTGTCCGGCGCACCCAGTGCGGCAAGGACATCGTCGAGAACCCACTGGGCGTCGGTCGCAAGGAGGATGTGCATCAGGGCAATCCTACTCGTGCCCGCCGAGTGAGGCGATCCCCTCAAGGGCAAGTGAGATTGTCGTCAGTTCGTCGAGCGATGCGACGTCGCGTGCCTGGAGATCAACCGTCGCGACCACGACATGTTGGGGCATCGCTGTTCGAAGTTCATCCAGTTTGGCGAGTTCGCGTGTGCGGCGCTGAGCGAGGAGACGGTAGATCTCACCATGCCGCGGGGAATCGTGGAGTTCCGTGGCGCTCGGAGCACCGAATTCAGGTGTCATCGCGTTGCAGATGAGCGCTCCGACATCGATTCGTTGGCGACTCAGTTCGTGAACGAGGAACGTTGCTTCGCGAATTGGTTCGGTCTCCGGCGAAGTGACGACCAAGTAGGTCGTCCCGCTGTCTCGGAGGACCGAGTTGATCGCCTCTGCTCGATCGCGAAAGCCTTGATCGAGTCCCTCGAATGCGGCGAAGAATCCGATCACGTCTCCGATGACGTCAGCGCCGACGAGCCTGGTTATCGCCTTGAACACTGGCGCGAGTGCCGCACCCACGAGCTTCAAACCCCCGCGAGCAGGCGCGAGGAAGGTGCGATAGACGCGATGGTCGAGGAAGCGCACGAGGGTATTCGGAGCTCCGAGGAAATTGAGCGCCTCGCGGGATGGAGGAGTGTCGACGATGACGACGTCGAATCGATCGTCACGGTGGAGTTGGAAGAGTTTCTCAGCCGCCATGTATTCCTGTGTTCCACCGAGTTGACGAGCGATGCTCGAAAAGAGGGCATTGTTCATGATGCGTTCGGTCTGCTCTCCAGACTCCGTCGTCGAGGTGACGAGATCAATGAAGGTTTGACGCGCGTCGAGCATCATCGCCCACAGCTCACCCGACCCGAACGACGACACGAGTGACGGCTCATTGGAAAGCTCACCCCTCACCCCGAGAGCATCGGCGAGTCGTTTTGCGGGGTCGATCGTGACGACGCAGACCCTGTCGCCTCTACGAGCTGCCGCCAAGCCGAGCGCGGCTGCAGTCGTCGTCTTCCCGACGCCTCCCGATCCCATGCAGACGACGAGACGTGCACGATGCTCTGTCATGTGGTCGACTCGCTTCGTAAGAGCGCATCGGTGAGCGACGAGATGAGATCTGGCGAGTCCACGTCGGGGAGTCGGATTTGGGGAAGCGGTAGTCGTTCGTGCAGCAACCGAATCGATTCGGCTTGCAGTCGACGTCGAGACCGGTAGAACTCCGCGCTGTCTCGTAGTGGCGTCGACGTTGTTTGCTCGCCGTCGACCTCGTGCTCGGGAAGTACGCGATTGACGACGATAGGTCCGAGCGCGACACCGATTTCGTCCTCTATGGCGAACGCGGTGTCGATGGTTTCTACGACAGGTGTCGAGGCGGGCAAGGTGACCATGACGACACAGCACCGCGAGTGATCTGCGAGGAACTCGCCAACTTCGGCCGCCTGTGTGGCGATGAGCCCCGAACGGATTCCGTGGCGGATTCCGTGCGCAACGCGTAGAAAGGTGAGCGCATGGCCCGCTGCTGGGCCGTCGACGACGATGAGGTCGTGGTTCGATGAGCGCTCGAGCGCCTTGATTCGCCCGAGTACGAGGAGGTCATCGAGACCTGGGGCGGCCGCTGCGATGACGTCGAGGATGCCGGTTGAGGCGAAGCGCTTTGCAAGGCGGCCCAGCCCGTGATGTTCGAGGTAGTCGACGAGCGCATCACCGGCCGTGAGTGAGAGCGTCGTGATGTGTCCGTCGCCACTCGCGAGTTCCCGCGGAATCGGCTTGCCGTCGAGTTCGATGAACAACACGCGTCGGCCTCGTCGCGCTGCAGCGCACGCGAGTGCAGCGGATACCGTTGTCTTGCCAACACCGCCCTTCCCCGCGACGATGATCGTGCGGGACGAGGCGAACACATCATCAACGGTCACGCATCCTCCGGAGGTTTCAATGCGCAGGTTACCCAGTGTGGTGCGCTGGCCATTGATCGTCCTCGGGGTTCTGTGTGGCGTCGTTCCCAGCTCACACTCGGTGAATGCGGAGTCGGCTGCGGACCTCGCGCCGGTTGACGTCGTCGCCGTCAGCGGGCTCATCGATCATGTCGTCGTGGATGAGATCGAGTCGGCACTTGAACGGTCGACCACCAATGGTGCGCAAGCAGTCGTCCTGCAGGTGAATTCCCGCGGAGCGGTGGTATCGCCGCAACGATTTTCCGAATTGTTGACGAGCATCTCAAGGGCGAAGGTCCCGGTTGCCGTGTGGGTCGGTCCGACAGGGGCGCGTGCCTACGGCCTCTCGGCGCAACTTCTGACCGTCGCTGACGTGAGTGCGATGGCGCCGGGTTCGCGCATCGGTTTCACCGGAAAATTGCTCTCCGTTGACGGACGCGACGTGAGTTTCGGAGATGCAGATGGGACACTTCGCACGTCCAGCCTCGGCTTCACCGAGGCCCGTGAACGCGGAGCATTGAGATATGCAAAGCAGGACGAAGGTGTGCCGGTGGTGCGCAACATGTTGTATGCGCTCGACGGATTGACGATCGATGGCAAGGTACTCAACACGACGGTCGAGACGCTCGACAGTTCTGGTCAGATCGTGCTCGATGCGGCGACCGCGCGATTCTTCAAACTCGGGCTCATCGGACAGTTGATGCACACCGTGGCGAGTGCACCCGTTGCGTACCTGCTGTTCGCGATCGGCCTGTCGCTCCTCGTCTTTGAGTTCTTCACCGCGGGGATTGGAATTGCGGGGTCGGTCGGCGCACTCTGTGCGGCATTCGGAACCTATGGGCTCAGCGAACTGCCGACTCGCTCGTGGGCAGTCGCGCTCCTCGTTGGCGGCGTCATCGCGTTTGCGATCGATGTGCAGGTCGGGGTGCCGAGATTGTGGACGGGAATCGGTTTGGCACTATTCGCCGTCGCCTCGCTCTTTCTCTACGAACCGATCGACGGTTCATCGATGAGGCTGTCCTGGCTGACGCTGGGAACAGGTATCGCGATGATGGCGCTCGCATTCATCGTCGGCATGCCGTCGATGGTGCGCACCCGCTTTGCAACACCGACGATCGGAAGACAGTGGATGATCGGACTCGAGGGGGTCGTCACACGTGACGTCTCCCCGGACGGTTTCGTGGAACTCCAAGGTGCGCAATGGCGAGCCCGGACGAACAGGTCGACGCCGCTCGTGGCTGGATCACCGTGCCGGGTGGCTGGGATCGACGGTGTCACGCTTGAAGTCGAACCGCTCGAAGGCGCGGCCCGCGATTATCGCGAAATGCGCAAAGACGCTCGTGACTGACGTCAACGCCCAGCGTCGTCAGGCTGCTGAAGTAGCGCGATTGGAACCGATCGATTGGCTTCTGCTCGTTGTCCCCGGCCTCGTGTGGGGGAGTTCGTTCTATTTCATCGCCATCGGGCTCGAGTCGTTCGCCCCCGGCCTGATCACACCGATGCGGGTGTTGTTTGGTTGCATCACGCTCACGTTCCTCCCGCAATCGCGGCGTCCGGTGGAGCGTGGGGCGTGGCCGATGATTGCCCTCCTCTCGATCGTGTGGATGGCCGTCCCGCTCACGGTGTTCCCGTTTGCCGAACAGCATGTGTCGAGCAGTGTGACGGGCATGCTCAACGGCGCCACGCCGATCTTCGCAGCGATGGTCGCGGCGGTCATCGCGCGCTCGTTTCCGCCTCGAGGTCAAATCCTCGGTCTCGCGATTGGGACGCTCGGTGTCGTGTTGATCGCCTTGCCGACGGTCCGCGAGGGGAGCTCGAGCGCCTTCGGCGTCGCCCTCATCGTGCTTGCGTTGGTGATGTATGGCTTTGCGCTGAACATCGCCTCGCCGTTGCAGCAGCGTCACGGGTCACTTGCGGTGTTGTGGCGTGCAGAGATGATCGCGGTCGTGTTGTTGGCCCCACTCGGTATCTACTCGCTTGCCAACAACGACAGACCGTTTGCGTGGCATGCGTTCGCGGCGATGGTCGCGCTCGGGGTTCTCGGGACGGCACTTGCGCACTTCGCGATGGTGACCCTCACCGGACGGATTGGCTCGACGCGTGCATCGGCGAGTCTTTACCTGATGCCCGCTGTGTCACTCGCTCTCGGCGTGTTCGTGAATGACGAGGATGTGGCGCCACTGGCGATTGTCGGCAGTGTGGTCGCAGTGCTCGGTGCGTGGGTGCTATCGCGGAGTCGACGAAAGCCCTCATGACCGAATCCTTCGATCCGCTGAGTGTCCCGGTTCGCCCTGCGGCCACGGTGATGTTGGTTCGTGATCATCCCCTCAACGGGCTGGAAGTGTTCATGTTGCAGCGAACGATGAGCGCGGTCTTCGCCAAGGGTATGTACGTGTTTCCGGGTGGTCGAGTGGATGCCGCTGACGACACTTCAGACCTGCAGTCGGTGTGTGACGACCTGAGCGACGAACGCGCGAGTTCGATCCTCGGAGTCGCTTCTGGCGGGCTCGCGTTCTGGATCGCGGCCATCAGAGAATGTTTCGAGGAAGCCGGAGTACTGCTCGCGCGACCCGAGGCCGGGCAACATCCAGTGCGCTTCGACGAAGAGGCGGTGGCGGAGCGCTTCGCGCACGCCCGCCATCACGTGCATGATGCGACGCTCACGCTCGTCGAATTGTGCCGTCGTGAGCGACTCAGACTCATCACGGACACGATGCATTACGTGAGTCACTGGATTACGCCGGTCGGCGAACCTCGACGTTTCGACACCCGGTTCTTCGTCGCGCAGATGCCGGAAGGACAGGAACCCTTGCATGACGATCGGGAGACGATCAACAGTCTGTGGGTCACTCCGCGAAGTGCGCTCGAGCGAAGTGCACGCGGAGAACTCGTGATGTTGCCTCCGACGACCCGCAATCTCGAGTTTCTTGCGCCGCACGCGACAACGGAGGCGGTGCTGGACGCTGCGCGCGCCATCGGCACGCCCAAGCCGATCCTTCCTCAACTCAGGGTCGACGCGGAGGGGAAAGTGATCGGTGTGGCGATGCCTGGAGACGCCGACTACCGCGACTGACCGCGAACTGCGACCGCAACGACTGACTCGTCGCGCGCCGAGCATCCGGCAAGATCGGACACGCTGATCGTCGTTGATTCGATTCGTTCTGCGATCGCGGAGAAGATCCGTGCTGCAGCGGTGGTTCCGCTGATCGAAATCGGTTCGCCGACGTCGCCACCATGAGCAACGGCCGGCTCGAGCGGAATCTGGCCGAGGAGCTCGGCGCCAATGTCGTTGGCGAGCGCCCGCCCGCCACCCTCGCCAAAGAGCGGGTAGGACTCGCCGTGGTCGCAGGTGAACGACGACATGTTCTCGATCACGCCAGCGACGCGAAGGAAACTTCGCCGGGCCATGTCTGCCGCGCGGATCGCGACCTTTTGTGCGGAGACCGCAGGCGTGGTCACGATGATGAGGTCGGTGCGAGGGAGCATCCGCGCGAGGCCCATCTGCACGTCCCCGGTTCCCGGCGGCATGTCGATCAGGAGGTAGTCGAGTTCGCCCCAGTGGACATCGTTCAGGAATTGCTCGACCGCTTTCGTGAGCATCAGTCCACGCCACATGAGCGCGGTTTCTTCGTCGTCGACGAGCATTCCCGTCGAGACCACCTTGAGGACTCCCGTGCCGATCCGTCGTTCGTTGGGAATGATCTTCGGCTTCTCACCATCGCCGACGCGTTGAGCCTCGAGTCGTTCCGACATGTTCAGCATTCGGGGAACGGAGAAGCCCCAGATGTCGGCATCCAGTACTCCGACGACGTGGCCCCGAGCGGCAAGTGCGCACGCGAGATTCACGGTCACCGAACTCTTCCCGACGCCACCTTTGCCGCTCGCAATAGCGAGTACTCGAGCATTCAGCGGCACTTGGGTCTCACCGGCCTGCTCGCGGGCATTCCAGCGGGCGCGGGTCATCACGGCGCTGCGTTCCTCGCTCGTCATCTCGCCCCAGTCGATCGTGACCTTGGAGACTCCCGGGTGGGTGAGAAGTCGAGACTCGATGTCATCGCGAATTTGCACGCGAAGTGGGCAGCCACGAATCGTGAGCTTCATGGCGATCGAGACCACGCCAGCAGGATCGATGCCGATGTCGCCGGCCATGCCCAGATCGACGATGTTGTCACCGAGTTCTGGGTCCATGACCGCCCGCAGGAGTGTGCGCACCTCGTCTGCGGTGGGGGGCGGCACGACTCGGCCCGTCATGACCCAAAACCTACCGTTGAAATCGCCGATTTGCCTTGCAGTGCTTGGCAAGTCGCGACGTCATCGCTGTAGTCTGATTTCATGATCACTCTCACCGATTCAGCCGCAGCCAAGGTCAAGGAATTGCTCCAGGCAGAGGGAGCGACCGATCTCGCGCTCCGCGTCGCCGTGCGCCCGGGTGGATGCTCTGGGTTCTCCTACGAGATGTTCTTCGACGGAGACATCGCCCAAGACGATCAGACCGTCAACTTCGGCGACGTCAAGGTCGTCGTTGATCAGGCCTCGTCGCAGCTCCTCGTCGGAGCAAGCCTCGACTATCAGGACGGTCTCACCGACGCCGGCTTCAAGATCAACAATCCAAACGCGACGCGCACCTGCGGTTGCGGCAACAGCTTCAGCTGAGGAGCAACTCCCTCAGTTCGACTTCGTCGAACACCGCATCGAGTCGCTCGGTAATCACTCCTTGCGAGTCGGTGATGAACACCGCAGGTTCGAACGTCATCGCATAGCTCGTCACTGCCGGTGCGACGGTGGTCGCGGTGTCATCGGTATAGACCTCGGCATGGATGACGGTGTATCGATCGGCGAGCTCATCCTTGAGCGCAAGCAGTCCGTCGAGTGCCGGAGCGCATGAACCCGTCGAGCAGTGTGCGGGTGTTCCGATCAAATACACGACGGGCAAAGAACCCGCGAGTGCTTCGGTGAGCGTGACGTCATGGAACGGGCATGGCTCAGGAGTGCGAGTGCAGATCGGGTTGACGCCACGTGGGTCATCGAATGTCGGAGTGTCGAATGGGGGGAGTGGGGATCCAACAAGAGGGATGCCGATCGTCGCGGGGTCGACGACCTGAACGCCCGCACCGTCTGCGGGCCCGCCGTCGACGACGAGTGAGTAGATGCCGACCTTGTCCACCTCGACGCGAAACGGCCAATACGGAATCGACATGCCGGACGCGTGTCGAGGTGCCGTGAGTCCCTTCGCAACGACCGCACCCGTCTCGGAATCCACGAGGGATGCGTTCAACGTCTCGGGCAGATCGCCATCGGACAACAAGCCAGACTCGTCGGCGAGTGAGATCGGGAGTCGGATCCGACCAGGCACTTGGATCTGGGGAAAACGCTGCACGAGTTGCCACCGCTCGGTCGCTGACTTGGATGAGTTCGATGAGCACGACGCGACGACTGGCGCAAGTGAGAAGAAGCCGATCGTTCCGAGTCCGGAGGTGAGGAACTCGCGACGGGTGATCACGCGATCATCGTAGGTGGAGTCGAAGCGTCTACGCTTGGCGCATGGCAACGAAGAAGAAGTCCGCAGCGAAGAAGAGCACGAAGGCAACTCCTAAGCCCGTGCGACAGTCGACGAAGAAGACAGCCCCAAAGGCAACTGGTGCGAAGCCACTCGGGCCCTATACCCCAGTCGTGCGAGCCGGAGACTGGATCATCGTGTCGGGTCAGCTCGGCGTGCAGGACGGCAAGATCGTTGCGGGCGGAGTCGCCGCACAGACAAAGAAGGCCGTCGAGAACTTGAAGGCGCAACTGGCGAGCGTCGGCGCAACGATTAACGACGTCAAGAAGACGTTGTGTTTCCTCACCGACATGGACACCTTCGCCACGTTCAACACCGCGTATGTCGCTGGATTCGGGAATTCTCGCCCGGCTCGCAGCACCATCGGCGTCGCGTCATTGCCGTTCGGTGGAGCCGTCGAGATCGAGGCGTGGGCGTTCAAGCCACTACGGTAGGAACCATGCCAGGCGCAGTGACCATCGTCGTCGTACTCCTCGCATTCCCCGTCGTCGTCGGGCTCACGACGGCCGGCCTCGCCGCGCTCATCGGCTTCTTCCTTCATCGTGACGCCGAGATCCGCCATGAGGGCAGCGAACTCGTCGAGCTCAACGGCTGAACGCACGAGCTGACCTCCTCGTTCGCAACGCAACGCTCGTTGCGACGGTTGACGAACAGCGGCGAGAGATCCCCGGCGGGTACGTTGCGGTCACACATGGACTGATTTCGCACGTCGGGAAGGGTGGTGAGGAACCCGACGCTGACGTCGTCATCGACGCCACGGATTGTCTCGTGACGCCGGGACTCGTCAACACCCACCATCACCTGTATCAGAACCTGACTCGCGCGTTTCCTCCGATGACGAACGCAGCTCTGTTCGGCTGGCTGAAGACGCTCTATCCACTGTGGAGCACGTTGGACGAGGAAGCAGCGCATGTGTCTGCATGGGTCGGGCTCGCAGAACTCGCGCTGTCTGGTTGCACGACGTCGACTGACCACCTCTACGTCCACCCTGCCGGGGCAGGAGACCTGCTCTCTGCGGAAATCGCTGCTGCGCGCGACCTCGGAGTGCGATTCCATCCGACACGCGGTTCGATGTCGCTCTCGGTCAAGGACGGCGGACTGCCCCCGGACTCGGTCGTGCAAGACCACGACGTGATCCTCGACGAGTCCAAGCGAGCGGTCGAGCGGCACCATGATCGTTCGCACGGCGCAATGGTGCGGATCGCGCTCGCGCCCTGCAGCCCGTTCAGCGTGACGAAACAACTGATGATCGACTCGGCACGGCTCGCCGAGGATCTCGACGTGCGACTTCACACGCATTTCGCCGAGAACGCAGAAGACGACGACTATTCGCTCGCAACGTTCGGCTGTCGACCCACTGATTACCTCGAAGAGACTGGCTGGTGCACGGATCGAGCGTGGGTGGCGCACTGCGTGATGCCGAACGCCGACGAGGTGCGTCGGCTGGGTCGCGCGCGGATCGGCGTCGCACACTGTCCGAGCAGCAACATGATCCTGTCTTCAGGAATTTCCCCTGTCGTAGACCTCCGAGCTGCGGGCGTGCACGTCGGGCTCGGAGTGGACGGGTCGTCGTCGGCGGATTCGGCGTCACTGTGGCTCGAAGCGCGGCAGGCGATGTTGCTCGCAAAACTGCGCAGCGGGGCCGATAGGGGCACCGCGCGGATGGCCCTTGAGGTGGCCACCCGCGGAGGCGCAGGATGTCTTGGGCGTATCGGCGAGATTGGTGAACTGAGTGTCGGCGCGGTCGGCGACATTGCGGTGTGGTCGCTTTCTGGTCCTTCTTTCGCTGGTGCGATCGCAGATCCGGTCGAGGCGTGGCTCCGCTGCGGGCCAGTCGCCGCCGAGCACACCATCGTCCATGGCAGACAAGTCGTTCGAAACGGCCAACTGGTGAGTAGTCGGGTGGATGAAATGCTTGTGGCCCATCGAAGGATCGCCGCGCGAATGCAATCGGTGGCGATCGGTCACTGATGCTTCAGCACGCACTCGTTACGTTCATCGCAATATTCGTAGCCGAACTTCCGGACAAGACGCTCTTCGCAACACTTCTCCTTTCGACGCGATTCAAGCGTGAACTCCCGGTCTGGATCGGCGTCACCTGCGGATACTCGATCCATGTGGTGCTGGCGGTGGTCCTGGGTTCTGCTCTTTCCAACCTGCCAGAGCGACCAATCCACCTCGCCGTCGGGCTGATGTTCAGCATCGGCGGAGTAGTGACGTGGCGGTCAACTGTGGATGCGTCCGAGCACCAGAGCGCGGAACACTCCGTGCGATCCTTCTTGAGCATCGTCTGGACTGCGGCAAGTGTGATTGCCGTCGCGGAGTTCGCCGATCTGACCCAGCTCGCAACCGCCGGATTCGCCGCACGCTTCGAGGATCCGATCGGCGTCGGGATTGGTTCGATTCTTGCGCTGTCGTCGGCGTCTGGTTGCGCGGTGCTCCTAGGCGCATGGCTTCAGCGAGTCGCACCTTTGCGAATGATCCAGAGGATTGCGGCCGCAATGTTCGTCGTCATCGGAATGACGACGATCGTCGGAGTCCTGATCTAGCTACCGCGACCACTTCGACTGGCCGAAGCGATAGCCGACGCTGCGAACAGTCTGGATGAGGTTGGCGTGCTCTTCGCCCAACTTCGCGCGCAGCCGGCGGATGTGAACATCCACGGTTCGTGCGCCACCGAAGTACTCGTATCCCCAGACCCGAGAGAGCAAGGTCTCGCGGGAGAACACCTTGCCGGGGTTCTGGGCGAGAAACTTGAGCAATTCATATTCCATGTAGGTCAAGTCGAGTGGGGTGCCGCCGAACGATGCCTGATAGGTCTCGAGGTTCAAGACGAGACCTGCATATTCGACGAACGAGTGGTGCCCGGCGACGTGATGCGTGAAGAAGAGGTGCCGCAGTCGTGCCTCGAGTTCGCGTGGGTGGAACGGTGCGAGACAAAAGTCGTCGAACAAGTCGTCGCGTAACTCGAGGTCGGGGAGCTGCGCGCCGGTGACGAGGACGAGGATGCGCCCGACGGGGATTTCTCGCTTGCGCAGGCTTCGACAGATCGCCCAGCCGCCTTCGGGGTCTGAGTCGCAGGCCACGACGGCACCGGCCCACCCGTCTGCGGGTTCGCTCTTGGCGACGTCATCGGGTGTCGCGACTGCCTTCCAGCGATAGCCGGCAAGGTCGAGTGTGCGGGCCAGGTCGACCGGGGCCGGGGAAGGGAACACCGCCACCAGGTGGCTCATCGGGTCGGTCGGCTGGTCGCTTCGGCGGTTCATAGTTGCTTGAGATAGCGGTCGAGTTCGTATTGGCTGATGTGGGTCTTGTAGCGGCGCCACTCATCGCGCTTGTTACGCAGGAACCACTCGAAGATGTGTTCGCCGAGTGCGTCTGCGACGAGCGTGGAGTTCTCCATCGTGTGTAGTGCATCCGAAAGTGATTGCGGAAGCTGTTGGATCCCGAGCTTCTCGACGAGGTCGTCGTCCATCTCGAAGAGGTTCGCATCCGCTTCGGTCGGCAATTCGTACTGCTCCTCGATGCCGCGCAGGCCGGCTGCGAGGATGACGGAGAACGCGAGGTATGGGTTGCACGCGGGGTCGGGCGAGCGGTACTCGATGCGCGTCGCACTTTCGTTGCTGCGCTTCGGGATCGGCACTCGAATGAGTCCACTGCGGTTGTTGCGCGCCCACGAGATGTGGACGGGAGCCTCGAAACCGGGGACGAGGCGCTTGTAACTATTCACCGTCTGGTTCGTGACCGCAGTGATCTCTGCCGCGTGGCGGAGGAGACCTGCCATGAAGTGCTTCGCCGTCGCCGACAAGTTGTAGGGGTCGTCGTCACTGTGGAAGGCGTTCTGTTCCCCTGAGAAGAGCGAGAGGTGGAGGTGCATCCCGGAACCTTGGATCGCCTCGAGTGGTTTGGGCATGAAGGTCGCGTGCACGTCGTGCATTGCGGCGATCTCCTTGACGACGAAGCGAAACGTCATCACGCTGTCGGCCATGGTGAGGGCATCGGTGTGACGGAGGTCGATTTCGTGCTGGCTCGGTGCGTCCTCGTGGAAGCTGTACTCGACGGGAATGCTCATCGTCTCGAGCGTGCGGATGGTCTCCTTGCGCAGTGAACTTGCGATGTCGGTGCTCGTGAGGTCGAAGAAGCCGCCTTGGTCGAGGAGTACCGGTGAGGTCGACGCGCCAGGGGGTGCGAAGTAGAAGTATTCGATGTCGGGGGCGATGTAGAAATCGAAGCCCATGTCGCGGGCACGGCCGAGATTGCGGCGCAGCACTTGTCGCGGATCACCATGGAATGGCGTGCCGTCGAGCTTGGCGATGTCGCAAAAGACGCGCGCTTCTGCACCCTTCGGGTCAACCCAGGGCAGCACCTCGAAGGTGTTGGCATCGGGCAGTGCGAGCACGTCGCTCTCTTGGATGCGGCTGTAGCCGTCGATCGAGGAGCCGTCGAAGGTCATTCCGTCGTTGAGGGCATTTTCCATCTCCGCTGGGCTGATGGCGAAGGACTTCAAATTTCCGAGGACGTCGGTGAACCACAGGCGCACGAGACGGATGCCCCGTTCCTCGACCGTGCGCAGGACGTAGTCCCGCTGCTGTTCCTGCATCGACGTCACCGTTACAGTCTGCCCCTGAAATGAAACAACGGCACCGAGGAACCGGATCCTCGGTGCCGTTGCGAAGTGGACGAACTACTTCTTCTTGGCCTTCTTGGTCGACTTCTTGCCCGTCGCCTTCTTTGCAGCCGGCTTGGACTTGGCAGGAGTCTTTTCGTTCGCGCACACGGCATCGAGCAACAACTGGGTCACCACGTAGGGGTCACAGTTGGCGTTCGGGCGACGGTCTTCGGCGTAACCCTTGCGGTCACGGGCGACCTGCCACGGGATGCGCACGGATGCTCCGCGGTTGGACACGCCGTAGCTGAACTTGTTGTACGGCGCGGTCTCATGCTTTCCGGTGAGACGGCTCTCGATGTCGTGACCGTAGTTGCTCACGTGCAGGTCGACGCGCTTGCTCAGCGACTCACACGCAGCTTCGATCGCCTCGTAACTCGAGCGCATCGCCTTCGTCGAGAAGTTCGTGTGCGCACCAGCACCATTCCAGTCACCCTTCTGGGGCTTAGCAGCCAGTGAGATGACGACGTCGTGGTCCTCCGCGATGCGCTCGAGCAACCAGCGGCCGACCATCAGGTGGTCGCTCACCGTGAGAGCATCGGCAGCACCGATCTGGAACTCCCACTGACCAGGCATGACTTCTGCGTTCGTGCCTTCGATCATCAGTCCTGCCTCGAGGCACGCCCAGGTGTGCTCCTCGATGATCTCGCGACCCATCACGCGACCTGCACCGACGCCGCAGTAGTACGGACCCTGTGGTCCCGGTTCGCCTTCGGTCTCGGGAAAGCCGAACGGACGACCGTTGGTGCGCATCATCGTGTATTCCTGCTCGATACCGAAGATCATCTGGTGGGCGGCGAACTTCTTCGCCGTCTCTGCACACTTGGCACGGGTGTTCGTCGGATGCGGCTCTCCGGTTTGCGCGAGTCGCACTTCACACAGCACGAGGATGTTCTTGCCTCCGCGCAGTGGATCCGGGCAGCTGAAGACGGGCAGCAGCATGCAGTCCGAGCGGTCGCCCGTCGCTTGTTCCGTTGACGAGCCGTCGAAGCCCCAGATCGGCGGGGTCTTCACGGAGTTGTCCAAGATCTTCGTCTTGGATCGCAGCATGGGTGTCGGCTTGTGTCCGTCCACCCAGATGTATTCGGCCTGATATGGCATGGTGTTCCTTCCGGTTGAGAACCAGGGTCTGACCTGGCTCAGGTACGCGACAAGTCAAACAGAGCGCCGTTTCACCGCCGTTGCCCGATTGTGAACGGCGTGTGAAGTTCCTCCCAGGCCAATCGAGTCCGGTCGTAGCCTGATCTCGTGGCGTCATTGACACCCCGCACCCTCTCAATCTGCTTGGCCCAGATCAACCCGACGGTTGGCGACATCCACGGCAATGCGGCCAGAGCACTCGAGGCATATCGCCGCGCCGACGATGCCGGCTGTGATCTCGTTGCCTTCCCAGAGCTCACCCTGACCGGATATCCACCAGAAGACCTCGTGCTGAAGTCGGGATTCGTCGCTGACAACCAGACGTGGCTCGAGGACTTTGCCGCGAAGACGGGCGACTGCGTCGCAGTCATCGGATTCGTCGACGGCGAGGACGGCACGCTGTACAACGCCGCCGCGATCTGTCACCGCGGGCGAATCGTCAATCGGTACCACAAGAACCTGTTACCGAATTACAGCGTGTTCGACGAGGAGCGCTATTTCACGCCCGGCGACGACGCACGCGACGCGGCCATCATCTATCGGATCGGGGGAGCGCTCGTCGGTGTGACGATCTGCGAGGACATTTGGAGCCCAGTGGGACCGGTTTCGGCGCAGGCGAGGGCAGGGGCGAGCCTTGCGGTGAGCATCAACGCATCACCGTTCCATCGCGGTCGACTCGACGAACGAACGGCGATGATTGCAGAGCGAGCGAAGTCGACGGGCTGTGCCGTTGCCTACGTCAACCAGATGAGTGGCCAGGACGAACTCGTCTTCGACGGCGGCAGCATGCTCGTTGACCATAAGGGTCACGTGTTGGCTCGCGCCCCCCAATTCGAGGAACACCTGCTGTTTGCCTCTGTCGAACTGCCCGGTGCGCAAGCGAGTGCGTCCGCGACGGTCATCGACATCACTAACTCGCCCCGGTCTGCACACCGTGCGCTCGAAACGACAGTTCCTGCAGTTCTCGGCGACCTTGCACAGATCTATGGGGCGCTCGTTGTCGGGACGAGGGATTATGTCCGCAAGAACGGTTTCTCCGATGTCGTCATAGGACTCTCGGGCGGTATCGACTCGGCGCTCGTTGCGGCGGTCGCAGTCGACGCACTCGGTGCGCAACACGTGCATGGTGTCTCGATGCCGTCGCGATATTCCAGTGACGGTTCACGACTCGATGCGGCCGAGCTCGCCGCGAATCTCGGGGTCGAACTGCGCACGATCTCGATCGAACCCGCATTCTCGGCGTATCTCGAGATGACGTCGGAATCATTCAGCGGTCGACCAGCTGATCTCACGGAGGAGAACTTGCAGAGCCGAGTACGCGGCACGACGCTCATGGC
>CAYFJS010000014.1:0-21144 GCA_964343495.1 uncultured Acidimicrobium sp.
GGCCGATGCTGCCTCGATTTCCTCAGCATTGCCCGCGGACGGGGCGACCCACGTCTTTGCGATCGACGCCGATGGCGCGGTCATCACGGTCGAATAACCGAACCTCACAACACCCTGGGGGCAGACTGGTTCCGTGTACCACGTGGTGCACACATCCCGGACAGCAGCTACGAACACAGTCAGATGCCAAGCAGACAGGAGAAGACCATGGGGGAGAGTGAACGATGAAGATCATCGGTGCTCTAGTTGTTGCGACGTCGCTCGTCGTGCCCGTCACTCAGTCGTTGCAGAACGACAAGGGCTGGCGCCCGGCATGGGCGCTCGATCGGATCGATCAACGAGAGTCGACTCTGAACGACAAATACACCTACACCTATGACGGCTCGGGTGTGACCGTCTATGTGATGGACTCCGGAATCAACGCTGGGCACGAGGATTTCTCCGGACGGGTCATCGGCGGATTTTCTGCGATCAATGATGGTCGCGGAACGTCGGACTGCGCCGGACATGGAACCCACACGGCTGGAGTCATCGGTGGAAAGACCTACGGCGTTGCAAAGAACGTCACGATCGTTCCCGTTCGAGTACTGGATTGCAAGCTGGGTGGGTCCGCAACCTCGGTGATGGCTGCCGCCAAGTGGGTCATCGAGAATCATCAGGCCGGCGTTCCGGCCGTGGTCAACATCAGCTTCAGTGGATCGAAGTCGATCCCATTGAATGAAACCGTTCGATCACTCATTGCCGACGGATTGATCGTCGTCGTCGCTGCGGGAAACCAAAATCGCGATGCTTGCTCCTATTCGCCTTCTTCCGAGACGTCGGCGATCGTCGTCGGCTCGATCAAGCAAAGTGGTTCGAAGGACTCCGTCTCCAATACAGGACCGTGTGTCGATCTCTTCGCACCCGGCTCCGATGTCGTCGGTGCGTGGTTCGATGCGCCGAAGTCCTACAGGAGCTCGAGCGGAACGTCGAACGCCGCACCAGTGGTCGCTGGGATCGTTGCGACGATGCTGCAACAGAACCCTCTCGCGACGCAGGCCGACATCGAACGCGCGCTTCTCGCCAACGCAACTCGTGACGTGCTCACGGGGCTGGGGGCTGGAAGTCCAAACCTGCTGGCCTACTCGGTGATCGGAAACTGATGGACATGGACGAACCAACCACAAAGCCCGTGCTCGTCATCAGTTGTGACACCTGTGTGATGCGCGACACCGATGCCTGCACCGATTGTTTGGTGTCGGTTCTCTGTGCCGATCCAGAGGATCACGCCGTGGTCTTCGATTTCGAGGAGCAGCGCGCGATCAAGATGCTCGCTCAGGCCGGTTTGGTGCCTACGCTTCGGCACCGTGCCGCAAGCTGAACGACTCGAGGCGTTCCACCCGACAGGGGACCTCTATACCGACGAGATCCTTGCGCTCGGAATCGACTCTGGTCTGCACCGCATCGGCTGTACAGACGCGTCACCACTGAGCGAGGCACGCGAGGCGATCGTCACGCGGATCGAGTCGGGACTGCACGACGAGATGCAGTTCACGTTCCGCAATCCTCGACGCTCGACGACGCCAACCGACGCTCTCGCCGGTGCGCAGTCGATCATCGTCGCCGGACTGTCGTACGCGGCACCTGACGTCGAGCCACCATTCACGGTGAGCGGGCGTGTCGCGAGATATTCCTGGATCGAGTACTACGAGCCCCTGCGCCGTGCGCTCACCGTGGTGCGGGACCGTCTGCGCAGCGACGGCCATCGAGCGCTCGTCTTTGCCGACGACAACTCGCTCGTCGATCGCGCCGTCGCGCATCGGGCGGGAATCGGATGGTTCGGGAAGAATGCGAACGTCCTCGTGCCTGGTGCGGGGAGCTTCTTCGTCCTCGGGAGCGTCGTGACGACTGCGCGACTGGCGACGAGCAGGATCGTCGACGACGGTTGCGGATCGTGTCGCCGGTGCCTGGATGGTTGCCCGACTCAGGCCATCGTCGACCCGGGTGTGGTCGACGCTCGACGGTGTCTTGCGTGGCTACTCCAGAAGCCCGGAGTCTTCGATCGTCGGTATCGCGTGGCACTCGGGGACCGCATGTATGGCTGCGACGACTGCCAGGAAGTGTGTCCGCCGACGACCAGGCGTCAACTTCGCGTCACTCCGCCGGACGATGCGCGACCGTGGGTGGACGTGGAGTCGTTTCTCGAGCTCGACGACGCAGAGCTCCTCGAGGAAGTCGATTGGTGGTACGTGGCCGATCGCAATCCCGATTGGATTCGACGCAATGCCCTGATCGTGCTCGGAAACATCGGCGAACCTTCTTCGCCACGGGTTCGACGCCTCATCGTGCGGTATCTCGAGCATCCCGATCCGATGTTGCGTGCACACGCGGTATGGTCGGCGGCTCGTCTCGGGATGAACGACGTGATTCCGAAGTACGACACCGCACCGCTCGTGGTCGATGAGTTGCGCAATCTGCCTGAGGTGCGCGCGACGAGAACGAACTGACACAATGGAGTCGCCCCGGCGTTCGTCATGAAGCACCTCCTCGTCACCAACGACTTCCCGCCCAAGATCGGTGGCATCCAGAACCTGCTGTGGGAGTGGTGGCGCAGGTTGCCAAGCGAGTCCTTCGCAGTGCTCACCTCGCCGCACGCGGGAACCGCTGCCTTTGACGCCGAGCAACCGTTTCGCATCGAACGAACGCGGGAGCCGGTCCTGCTTCCACACCCGTTCATGGTGCAACGCATCAATCGCCTTGCACGGGATTTCGGCGCAGACTTCGTCGTGCTCGATCCCGCGGTACCGCTCGGCATCGTTGGTCCGTCGCTCGAGTTGCCGTACATGGTCGTTGTGCACGGTGCAGAGGTGACGGTTCCTGGGCGACTGCCGGGATCGAACCTCGCACTCAGGCGGGTGCTCCGGGGAGCGCAACACGTGATCGCTGCAGGTGGCTATCCCGCGGCCGAGGCGCGTCGTGTCGCGGGTGACGACCTTCCAATCACCCAAATCCCTCCCGGTGTCGACACCAAACGTTTCGTCCCACTCACCGAGTCCGAGCGACGCAACGCGCGCGCCCACTTCGACGTCGCGGTCGATGCTCAGCTCGTCGTTGGGTTGAGTCGGCTCGTTCCTCGCAAGGGCTTCGACGTGCTGATCGAGGCGGCATCCAAGGTTCGGTCCGACTTCCCGAAGTTGACCGTGTTGATCGGCGGTTCGGGTCGGGATGCAGGCCGGCTCGCCGGATTGATCGACAAGCACCGCGCGCCGGTGCGCCTCGTCGGTCGAGTGCCCAACGACGACCTCGCACGGTTCTATGGGTGTGCGGACGTTTCTGCGATGTTGTGTCGCTCGCGCTGGGGTGGTTTGGAGCAGGAAGGATTTGGAATCGTGTTCGCCGAGGCCGCGTCCTGCGGCGTGCCACAGCTCGCGGGACGAAGTGGTGGTGCTGCAGAGGCGGTGGTCGACGGGGTGACCGGGATCGTCGTCGAGCGTCCAGAAAGCGTCGACGCGGTTGCGAGTGCTTTGCGAGTGCTCTTGTCATCGCAGGATCGCAGAGACGCGATGGGGAGAGCCTCGCGGGAGCGTGCACTGTCGGAATTCGACTATGACGTGCTCGCGGCACGCCTCGGTGCGGTTCTTGGGGTCGACTCGTGACGCCGCGTCTGAACGCATCGCTCACGGGCCTTTTTGCGCTCGTGACCACGCTTGCCGTGGTGGTGTTCGATGGTTTTTGGCGTTCGGCCGTCGTGGTCGTGGACCTCGGGCTGTTCGCCGTGGGCGTGGTCACCTTCATCCTCGGGTATTTCGCAGCAGTGGGGCGGAGCCGCACCGAAGAGATCTCGGTCGCCGGCGTGTTCCTGCTGGCAGGCGAGGTCGCCCCGAAGGGGACCAGATACACGATGTGGACGTGCCTCGCTGTCCAGGTCGCGGTCGGCCTCGCTGGCGCGATCGTGCGCTCGTCCACCGACGGCCGTGCCGGAAGCGTGCTCGCCTTCGGGGTGCTGGTGCCGATGCTCGGGATCGGTTTGAACGGGTGGTGGGCGTCGCGCGACGGGGCGTTTCCACCCCGAACAGAGGGAAAATAATCGTCGGTCGCCCGCGATCGGCAAGGATGGAGGCATGGTGGATTCAGGATCCGACTCGATTCTCGTCAATGCCTCGCCCGATCGATGCTTCGCCATTGCGACTTCGTTCGAGGACTATCCCTCGTGGGCAAAGGACGTCAAGCAGGCCGATGTCAAGGACCGCGATGCACAAGGTCGGGCGCTCATCGTCGACTACCGAGCGTCCGCCCTCGGTCGCAGCACGCACTTCACCTTGAAATACGACTACACGAGTGCGCCACGACGACTCAGCTGGTCGATGGTCGATGGCGACATCATGCGCGAGATTCACGGCGCGTACACCTTCGAGGCGCAAGGTGATCAGACGAAGATCTCCTACGACTTGTCGATCGAACTGATCATTCCGCTTCCGGGATTCGTGAAGCGTCGCGCCGAGGTTCGAATCTTGAGCACGCTGAAGGAACTCAAGTCGCGCATCGAGTCGTGACGCGCAGTGCCGGAATAGACGTCGGTGGGACGAAGTGTCTCGCAGTCGTCGTGGACGACAGTGGTGATGTCGTTGCCCACGAACGCGTGCCCACGCCCGTCGCCGATGAACTCGCGGACACACTCGTTCGTCTCCTTGCGTCGCTCGGCGGTTTCGACACGGTCGGTGTCGGGGTCCCGGGACTGATCACGCCGCAGGGCGTCATTCGTTCGTCGCCGAACCTGAGCAGCGCGGTGGAGTTACCGCTCGGTGAGTTGCTGCGCTCTCGTCTCTCGGTGCCGGTCGTGATCGACAACGATGCGACGGCGGCCGCCTATGGAGAATGGAGTGTCGGAGCCGGACAGGGATCGAGTGACATGTGGATGGTCACGCTCGGCACGGGGATCGGCGGCGGCCTCGTCGCGGGTGGTCAGGTGCAGCGTGGCGCACACGGCTTTGCAGGCGAGATCGGACACATCGTCGTCGAGATCGACGGCCAACCCTGTCCGTGCGGTCTGCGCGGCTGCTGGGAGCGCTACGCATCCGGCAGCGCGCTGTCACGACTCGCCGGAGGCGAGCCTGGAGCATCGGTGGTCGATCGCGCTCGTCGTGGAGATGCGGACGCGCTCAGCGTGGTCGATCGGTTCGCGCGGTATGTGGCGATCGGTCTCGTCAGTCTGACGAACGCAACCGATCCCGAGGCCCTCGTCATCGGCGGTGGGGTGATCGAGTCCTCGGAGGTCGTCATGCCGGCCATCGAAAAGCATTTCTCCTCGCTGTTGTACGCCCCCGAGCATCGCCCACACCCGCGACTCGTCTCCGCTCGACTGGGAGAGCGTGCTGGAGCAATTGGGGCGGCGCTTCTCGGTCGTCAGTGACTAGGTTGATCGGGTGGAATTTCGTCGAATCACCAACCTGCCGCCGTACGTCTTCACGATCATCAACAACCTGAAGATCGCGGCCCGCCACGACGGCGCAGACGTGATCGACCTCGGGTTCGGCAACCCGGACATTCCGTCGCCGAGGGTCGCGGTCGAGAAGCTTTCCGAGGCGGCCCACAACCCTCGTAACCACCGCTACTCGTTGTCGCGCGGTCTGCCAAAACTGCGCGAAGCGGTCGCCGACATGTACAAGCGGAATTGGAATGTCACGCTGGATCCGGAGACCCAGATCACCAACGTGATCGGATCAAAGGAGGGCTTCAGCCACCTGATGTGGGTGCTCCTCGACCGCGGTGACGCGGCGATCGTGCCGTCGCCGAGCTATCCGATCCATATCTTCGGTCCGCTGTTTGCGGGAGCCGACGTGCGCCAGGTGCCGATGCGCAGCCAACAGACGATCGACGACGCGCAGTATGCCGACGAGTTCTTCGCCAACTTGACGGAGGCATACAAGGTGGGTTGGCCACGCCCGCGAGTACTCGTCGTGTCCTTCCCGCACAACCCGACCGGCGCGACGGTGGATGCAGCATTCATGCAACGAGTCGTCGATTTCTGTCGTGAGCGCGAGATGATCGCCGTACACGACTTCGCGTACGCCGACGTCGGCTTCAACGGCTACAAGCCGCCGTCGATCCTCCAGGCAGACGGCGCAATGGACTGCGCGGTCGAGTTGTACTCGATGACGAAGAGCTTCTCCATGGCCGGCTGGCGATGCGCTTTCATGGCGGGCAACACCGAAGTGGTGCAGGCGCTCATGAAGTTGAAGAGTTACCTCGACTACGGCACGTTCCAGCCGATCCAAATCGCCGCGACCGTGACCCTGAACGAGGCGTCCGACTATCCGAAGGAAGTGTGCGCGATCTACGAGAGCCGAATGAATACCTTGATCGACGGACTCGCCCGCATCGGTTGGCACATTCCGAAATCGCGCGGATCGATGTTCGTGTGGGCGCCGATACCCGAGCCGTATCGCGACATGGATTCCGTCGAGTTCTGCAGCCACCTCGTGCGCGACTGCAACGTCGCACTCTCGCCGGGGTCGGGCTTCGGGCCTGGTGGAGAAGGTTTCGCCCGCTTCGCTTTGATCGAAAACGAACAGCGCATCAACCAGGCGATCCGCAACCTGAAGACGGGTCTCACCAGGCTGTCGTGATGTCGATGACCTACAGCCTCGGTCTGCACGAGGTCGGTCATGGCGCGTACGCATACCTACAACCTGATGGCGGTTGGGGATACAGCAACGCAGGACTCATCGTCGGTGACGGGTGTTCACTGCTCGTCGACACGCTCTTTGATCTGCGACTCACCGAGGCGATGCTGGCCTCGATGCAAGGTGCGACGCGCAGTGCACCGATCGGCACCGTCGTCAACACGCATGCGAACGGGGACCATTGCTACGGCAATCAACTTGTCTCGGGTGCCGAGATCGTCTCGTCGTCTGCGACGGCGCACGAGATGACCGAGGTTCCGCCCTCGATGATGGCCGCGCTGAACCAAGCTGACGGAGACGTCGGTGAACTCTTCAGGTCCTTCTTCGGTGACTTCGATTTCTCGGGAATCGAACTCGCCCCGCCAACACGCACGTTTGATGGTCGCTTGGACATCGACGTGGGCGGCCGAATCGTGGAGTTGATCGAGGTCGGTCCGGCCCACACCAAGGGCGACACGATCGTGCACTGCCCGGAGACCAAGACCGTCTTCACGGGCGACATCCTGTTCATCGGTGGTGCGCCGATCGTGTGGGCCGGTCCACTCGAGAACTGGATCGCGGCCTGTGACCTCATCGCCGCACTCGATGCGGATGTGATCGTGCCCGGCCATGGGCCCCTCACCGACAAGGAGGGGGTCGCTTCGGTGCGCGACTATCTCTCGAGCGTCCTCGACGGTGCGACGAAGTTGCAGCGTGACGGCGTCGATGCCTTCGAAGCTGCGAGGGAGCTCGTCGCCTCGTTGCACGGGACGTCGAAGCCGTTCGCATCGATGGGTGAATTCGGTCGTATGGCCGTCAACGTCGACACCGTGTACCGAAGCCTCGACCCGAATTATCAGCCGCCGAACGTCATCGAACAGTTCCGACGGATGGCGGTCATCGAACACCACAACTCATGACGATCCCAGCGGTCGATCGATTCGACGTCGTCGTCCTTGGCGCTGGCCCAGGGGGTGCTGCGATCACCCATTCCTTGGTCCGTCGCGGGTTGAGCGTGGCGCTCGTCGATCCGCGGCTCGGCCACTCCTGGCACCAGACCCTCGGGTCGTGGGTGGACGATCTCGATCCGTGCGACGACTCCCTCGTGCTGAAGGGTCTCGCCCGCGCGACGTGGCCGATCGTCCGGGTCGTCGGCTTGCGCGAGCACGAGCTTTCGCGTCCGTATCTCGTCTTTGACAACGATGCCCTGCGCTCGCACCTGATCGGAATCGGCTTGCGTCCGATCGCCGAGCGTGCAATCTCGGTCGTCGAACGATTCGACCACGACGGATTCCACCGCGAGGTTGGACTTGAGTCCGGTGGAGTGATCGCGGCGCGAGTCGTTGTCGATGCTGGAGGATCGTCGTCCGGGTTCCTGCTTCGTCAACGTCATCGCGCGACGGGGGTGCAGAGTGCCTACGGCGTCGTCACCCGGCGTGCGGGTGTCGTCCCCGCAGGAAGTTTCACGCTGATGGACTGGAGCCAGGTACACCCCTCGAAAGCCGCTCCGACGTTCCTGTACGGCATGGATTTCGGCGACGGGACGGCGATGGTCGAGGAGACCTCACTCGTCGAGAAGGCGCCGCGATCCGCTCGGGAGCTTCGTGAGTTGTTGCATGCGCGACTCGGAGGGGACGTGTCGGACGACGCTCTCGACATCGAGGACGTGCACATCGAGATGGGCGGTGCGCCGCCGACTCCGAGTACTCGCGTCGTGGGATTCGGTGCCGCTGGAGGTTTCGTTCACCCCGTGACGGGGTATTCGGTCGCGGCGTCGTTGCGTGCTGCGCCGAAGCTCGCGGAATCCATCCGACTCGGGATCGCCGCAGGGCAGTCGAGCGACCAACTCACGTCCCGTGCATGGTCAGAGGTCTGGTCTCCGGCGTTGCTTCGAACGCGGGCACTCCACGACTATGGCTTGGCCACCCTTGGTCGGCTTGGTCACCGCGAGATACAGATCTTCTTCGACGCGTTCTTTTCGCTTTCCGAGGACCGCTGGTCGTCGTACTTGCGGATCGACACGCCTCCGCGGTCGATCATGCGCACGATGACGTCGCTCTTCCTCTCCTTGCCACGATCGATGCAAGCGAAAGTCGCAACGACCAATCCGACAGCGCTACTCAGGCTGCGCTGAGTCGCCCGCTTGGCGCAGGGCCCGGCGGACGAGCAATGCCCACGCGGCGAGCGCACACACACTGAACATGATCCACTGCACCGTGTACGACAGGTGGGGGCCGGAACTGAGGGTGGGTTCTGCGACGGGTGCGAGGCGTGGGTCGTCGGTCGGACTGGACTCGAGGGCGTCGATGCTCACGTCGATGACGTCACCGGCGATGACGTCATCGAGGATGGTGAGGTCGATTCGTTGAATTTCGACGAGGTCTGCCTGACGCGAGTTGTCGATCTCGCCGAACTGTCGCGAATCAGACACGCGAACTCGACCGATGACGGTTGCACGGGAGCCGGCGATGTCGCGCGGCATCGGCTCGGAAAGGGGAAGGAAACCACGGTTGACGACGACGACCCGACCGCTCTCGAGGATGAGTGGCGTGACGACGTCGTAGCCAGCCGCACCGTTTTGCGACACGTTGACGAGCTGGAAGGTTGGTTTGCCATATGTCCCCGTTGCGCTCACGGTGTACCACTGGGCGTCCGTGGGTTGCGGATGGACAGCGAGCACGTTCTCCAGCGGCTGGATGGCCTCGGCCGCGCGCGCACGAACGCGGTCATTGAAGTCCAGGCGATCGTTGTAGCGGGTCCATTGCCAGTTGGCAAGGGACAGCATGATTGCGACGAGCGCGATCGTCCCGAGGTGGAGCGCGATCATGCGTGGAGAGGCGAGTGTGCGCAGCACGAGGCTCCAAGTTATCCAGTGGCTCGGTACAGTTCGGACTGTGGCCGAGGTCTCACTGCACGTCATCTTCGATGGTGATTGCGCATTTTGTTCTACGTGTGCGCGGTTCCTTGAGTCCCGACTGCGGTCCTCGGCGGCGGTGCGCCCATGGCAGCGCGTTGAACTCGAGGCACTCGGTCTGACCGAGGACGAGTGCGCGGCTGCGCTCCAGTGCGTCGACACCGCTCGAAAGGTGAAGGTCAGTGGTCATCGTGCTGTGGCGATGGCGCTCCGCGCCTGTCGCTTTCCATGGTCGGTGATTGGTCGACTCATCGAGTGGCGAGTCCTCTCGCCGCTCGGCGCAGTCGTGTATCGAACGGTGGCGAACAACCGTCACCGACTGCCCGGCGGGACGCCGGCCTGCAAACTCAGTCCTGAACGCTGAGGGGGGCTCCGCGGGTCTCGTTGAACCAACGCAGTGCGTCGTCGAAGTGGGCTGCATCTGCGAACTGATGATCTGCGGGCACCACAACGTCGACTTCGGCGAGGAGCGCCCGCGCGGTCTCCCATGAGGCACGTCGCAGGCCAGTCGCGAGTCGGACCGCGTGGAGGACCGAACCCAGTGGGTCGTCGTCGCACGTCGCGAGCATGTTCTCGACGTCGCGCTTGGTGAGACAACGTGCGTGGCTCAGGCCGGCGATCCTGCGTGCGAGGTACGGCGAGAACCATCCCGCATGTGCCGCCTGGATCATCGACTTCGACCAGTCCGTGCCACGAACTGTGCCGCGACAGGTGCGAGCGTCACATGCGCAGCTGAACTCGTCGTAGGGAACGCTGTCGCTCGTTGCATAGTCGTAGGTCAGTTCCTCGCCGACGCCAATGTCTCGGCGCGCAACGAGCCGGTTCGCAGCGATGAGACCGAGGTTCGGTTCGCAGGAGTGGTTGATCGAGTCTCCTGGCTCACGTTCGGGTGGGCCGAGGAGGACGAGGTCGTGGTCAATCTGGATCGAACGGCTACGCCGATCGGCGGAGTGGTTCGCAAACTCATCGAAGGTGAGCGGCAGTCCGCCGAAGCACACGACAAAGGTGCCGCGGGGAATTGGTGTGAGTGCAAAACTGCCGAATCCCTTGCCGGGTGTCTCGCGTGCCTCTGCGCAACTTGTCAGCAGGTTGTACATCCGGGTCCTCGCATGGCGCACGCACCGGGTCACAGCCCCAACTCCGCCCGCTGTGGTGAACTCACCATATCGGCGGGTAGAGTGGTTTCAGCAACATCAGGAGTGACCAATTGGTCCGGCAACCGGGCGATGCCCACGGTGCCATCCCGCGCAAGCGGGAGATGTGGTTTCGCTGCGGCGAAGCAACGGGCCGGCTCAGTTGGGTGAGCGAACGGAACACGTCTATGACCCGACACGACTATCAAGCGACCGGCGCGTGGGATCCCACGCAGCCCGCTGGTTCGCGTCGGTTCGCGCACTTTCCGCCAGAGCGCCCGTTCGCGCTCGATGGTGCGGTCAACCTCACCGACGTGACGATCGCATACGAAACGTGGGGCGAGCTGAACGCTGAACGGAGCAACGGCGTCCTCATCTGTCACGCGTGGACCGGCGACTCTCATGCCGCGGGTCCCGCAGAAGACGGACACCCGTCACCCGGTTGGTGGGAAGGCATCATCGGACCCGGGCTCGCGATCGACACCAATCGCTGGTTCGTCGTGTGTTCCAACGTCATCGGTGGATGCCAAGGCACCACTGGTCCTGCATCTGCGCATCCTGTCGACGGCAAGCCGTACGGTTCGCGTTTCCCGGTGATCACCGTGCGCGACATGGTGCGCGCGCAGCTCCGGCTCACCGACATCCTCGGCATCGACGTCTGGCACAGCGTCGTCGGTGGCTCGATGGGCGGCATGCAGGTGCTCGAGTGGGCGGTCATGTATCCGGAGAGAGTCCGCACGATCATCCCGATCGCGACGTGCGCACAGTCCACGGCACAGCAGATCGCCTGGGGCGCCATCGGACGCCGGGTCATTCGACTCGATCCAAAGTGGAAGGGCGGCGAGTACTACGACGCGGCGCCCGGAGAGGGACCGTGGGAGTCACTGGCTATTGCGCGCATGATCTCGCAGGTCACGTTCCGCAGTGACAACGTCTTCAATCAGCGCTTCGGGCGCGACCTTGCCGACAGCGATGCCGATTACAACGGTCTCGGACTGTGGGACCGGTTCGAGGTCGAGAGCTATCTCGACCACCACGGTGATCGTCTCATTCGTCGATTCGACACGAACAGTTACCTCATCATCGGAAAGGCGATGGACCTCCATGACATCGCGCGCGGACGCGGATCGCTCGATAAGGCCATCGGGCGGATCACGTCTCCTGCATTGGTCATGGGAATTTCGAGTGACATCCTGTACCCGACGTATCAGCAGCGCCAGATCGCCGACATGCTGATTGCCCACGGCACTCCGGCGAGATACGTCGAGATCGATTCACCCCACGGTCACGACGCGTTCCTCATCAACTTCGATCAAGTCGGTCCGCCGATCAAGCGATTCCTCGCAGAGAACTACTGATCACCTCGGTCGACGAGGGCGTTCAGGAGGTCGCAGGGGAGTGACCCTCTCGCGACTCGCACCAAGACGTCACGGTTCGAGCCCCGTGCGACGAATCCCGCATCTCGGGTCGTCAGTCCTGCCGCAGACGCGTCGTGTGGGCGACCGACGATGTCGAACGTGCCGCGAACACCTGACGAGCGTGCGCCTCTCGGGAGGAGCGAGATCTTCCTCTCCACCGGATCGAGATGGGCCCTCACGACGATCCACTTCGATGGCGTTCCAGCATCGTCACTGACGCGTGCTGAGGCGACGAAATCACAGCCATCTGGCGAATGCCATCCGACGAGGGACCGGCGTGATTGGCGCATCAGCCACACGAGGACCGCAATGAACGCGCCGATCGAGAGCACGTTGATGATTGCGTTCACCACGGTCCAAGTATTGCGGAGTCGGATAAGTTGGAGACGTCATGTGGGTTGTCACAGGGTTCATCGAGTTGCGCATCGCCGCAATCGGACTCATCTGTCTTGGCTCCGGGATCGCGCTGTGTCTCTACACCCTCAGGCTGTGGAAAGAGGCGCGCCCCGAATCGCCGGCCCTTGCCCCGCTCGAGGTGATGAGCGACGAGAGGTTCATCACCGGTGACGACCGCACCCGCCGTGACTTGCTCGCCATGGCGAGGGAGATCGTGAGCGGGACTCCGCATCAACCGAAGGCCGAACGTCGCCGACCAGTGCGACCCGAGGTGCGACGAGCACCTGTCCGTCGAAGTCCAGCTCCGCAGAGCGAGGATCGACCGCGTCGATCACCCATCGACCCTCTCCTCAAGTAGCGCTCCACTAACTTGGGCGTATGCCCACCTTCGATCCCGCAGAGATGATCACGCGCTTCAAGGAGCGCGCAGCCGCCGTCAAGCGACGCCCGCTTCCACCCGTGGCGGGGGACGAGCGCCAGATGTTCATCGCACAGGCCCAGGTGGACTTCCAGGATTTCGCCATGATTGGGGATGCGTCCGCGAATCTCGAAGACGGCGTCTTGGTGTTGCGCATCGACCTGCGCCCCGATTCGGCCAAGAAACCATGACACCTTCGTCGTGCTGACCGCGCGACTCCGCGATGCCAGGGTCGCAGTCGTCGACCAGGCACACGCGGCTCCCGTGCTCGGCGTGTTCCTGTCGGTCCTCGTGTGGGGAATCGGTCCGGTGCTCACGCTCGGCGTGGACATGTCGATCAACTCCACGATCTTCTATCGCGTGTTGTTCTGGCCGGTCGTGCTCTTCGTCATCGTCCGCCTCCGTCGCATCCGACTCACGTGGAATGCGTTCAGGATGGCGATCGTGCCGGGATTCATCTTCGGATGGTCGACGATCTCCGGCTTCATGTCGTTCACCAACACCTCGATCGTCAATGCGACGATCATCGGGAATTTGAGTACGGCATTCACGCTCCTCGTTGCGCCGCGCCTGCTCGGCGAGCGGCTCCGCGGGTTGCAGGTGGTCTTTGCGCTCACGAGCTTCGTCGGTGTCGCGGGAGTCGTCCTTGGGGCCGAGTCGGGTGGCGCATCGGCACTCAGAGGTGACGTCCTCGCGCTGATCAACTCGGTGTTGTGGACTGCCTACTTCATCTCCTCCAAGAAGGCTCGCTCGAGCGGCGTGAACACGTGGGCGTTCATGTTCGGTATCGCCGTCATGCAGTGCCTCGTCGCCGCTCCGTGGGCGCTGATCACGTCGAATGACATCTCGACGATCTCGCGGCACGATTTCTTGCTGATCATCACCATGACGCTCGTCTCGGGCACGATCGGTCACACGACGATGGTGTGGGCGCAGCGCTTCGTACCTGCATCGACGTCGTCGCTCATCTGCCTCCTCGGACCAGTCATCAGCACGGCATTTGCGTGGTTGTTCTTCGACCAAGCGGTCGCCGTCGTCCAGGCCGTCGGTTCGATCGTGGTGCTCGTCTCGCTCGCTGGGGTGGTCAAGTACGGCGCCAAGGAGACGGTCGTTCGCGACGTGTTGAGCACCGCGGATCCACTGCTAAACTCAAATCCCTAACGGTTCTCCGTTATGCGGACGTGGCTCAGTTGGTAGAGCATCACCTTGCCAAGGTGAGGGTCGCGAGTTCGAATCTCGTCGTCCGCTCCAGATGATCGTCGATCTCGTGCGCCAGTGCAGGGAGTCCTTTGACCGTGGGACTACTCGTCCGCTCGAGTGGCGTCGCAGCCAACTTCGTGCCCTCGTAACGATGTTGCGCACGCACGAAGAGGAGTTTGCCGCCGCGCTGAAGACGGATCTCGGCCGTGGTCCGGAGGAAGCCTGGCTATATGACGTCGGTTTTTCGATCACCGAGATCGAATTGATGCTGAAGAACCTGAAGAAGTGGACCGCCCCGCGCAGGGTTCCAACTCCAGTGGTGGCCAAGCCCGGCTCGAGCCGCCGGATTCCCGAACCGCTCGGCGTCGTGCTCGTCATCGCGCCGTGGAACTACCCCGTCCAGTTGTTGCTCGTGCCAGTCGCCGGGGCGATTGCTGCGGGTAACGCAGTGGTCATGAAGCCGAGCGAGGTTTCGTCCGCGACCTCCGCGCTTCTCGGTCGCTTGGTTCCTCAATATCTCGATGCGTCCGCGATACGAGTCGTCGAAGGCGGGGTTCCTGAGACGACGGAGCTCCTCGCACAACGGTTCGACCACATCTTCTACACCGGGAACGGCACGGTGGGTCGAGTCGTCATGCGAGCAGCTGCCGAGCACCTCACGCCAGTCACACTCGAGCTCGGTGGGAAGTCCCCGACGATCGTGGATCAATCGGCTGACCTCGACGTAGCTGCTCGTCGCATCACGTGGGCAAAATTCGTCAATTCTGGTCAGACTTGCGTCGCCCCTGACTACGTCCTCGCGCACCGCAGCATCGCCGACTCACTCGTCGCCAAGATCGCAGAGTCCATCACCGGTTTCTATGGCTCCGACCCAGAGAAGTCGAAGGACTACTCGAGGGTGATCTCCTCGCGTCACTACGACCGCTTGGTCGGGATGCTGGACTCGGGAAAAGTTGCGATCGGTGGCCAGCACACTGCGACCGACCGCTTCATCGCCCCGACGGTGCTCGTGGACGTCGACCCAGAATCCAAGGTGATGCAAGAGGAGATCTTCGGACCGATCCTGCCGGTGATCGCCGTCGACTCGATGGACGAGGCCATCACGTTCGTCCGTAGTCGTCCGCATCCTCTCGCTTTGTATGTATTCGCCGAGGACAAGTCGGTTTGCAATGCGGTCGTGTCGTCGACGACTTCAGGCGGCGTCACGGTGAACGGAACCATCTTCCACATGACCGGGCCTCATCTGCCCTTCGGCGGAGTGGGCGAGAGCGGTATGGGTGCGTATCACGGCCAGGCCGGTGTCGATGTGTTCCAGCACTTGAAGCCGGTGCTCACTCGCTCGACGAAACTTGATCCCTCGATTGCGTATCCGCCGTACACGAAGCGTAAGTTCTCGATCGTCAAGAAGCTCGTCTAGTCCTGAAAGGACCCCCATGAAGATCGGTGTTCAACTGTGGCCACAGGCGACGACGGTCGCGGAGATGCGAAGCGCGTGGCGGGCGGCCGATGCGATGGGCGTCGACAGCATCTGGACGTGGGACCACTTCTATCCGCTCTCAGGCGACCCCGAGGAACGGCACTTCGAGTGCTACACGCTGCTCGCGGCGATGGCGGCCGACACGTGTCATGCATCGGTTGGTGCACTCGTCACCTGTTATTCGTACCGCAATCCACATTTGCTCGCGGACATGGCGCGCACCATCGATCATGTGAGCAACGGCCGGTTCGTGCTCGGAGTCGGGTCGGGTTGGTTCGAGCGCGACTACACCGAGTACGGCTACGAGTTCGGCACGGCACCAGGTCGCCTCAAGATCCTCGAAGCAGGTCTCCCGATCGTCAAGGAGCGCCTGAAGAAGTTGAACCCGCAGCCAGTTCGCGGGTCAATCCCGATCATGATCGGCGGCGGTGGAGAGAAGGTCACCTTGCGACTCGTTGCTCAACATGCCGACCAGTACAACTACTTCGGTCCACCCGAGAACTACGCGAAGAAGCTCGCGATCCTCGATGAGTGGTGCACGAAGCTCGGACGGAATCCTGCGGAGATCGAGCGCACGGTGTGCATCAAGCCGGAGGAACTCGACAACGTCGGCGCCTACGAGGCGATCGGGGCCCAGCACGTCATCGTGATGATGGGCAACCCGTACGACCTCTCGGGTGTCGAGAAGTTCGTCGCCAAGAACAAGTAGTTACTTGCTGAATGCGGCGATAGCCGCGACGATTGCTCCGAACGCGCCGTCTGCATCGACATCCCACTGCACGGTGCAGTTCGGCTTCTCCCGCTCGATCAGTCCGCGCTGGTCGATGAGCGTCATCCCGCGGGTGAGTTCCCCGTGTGTCTCCACGACCACGTGGTGATCTTTCGTCGTGAAGAACTGTGGGTGGGTGAGAGCGAGCACCGCACAGGGGTCATGCACCGCGCCACCACGCATGTTGTCGTGACGTGAAACGTAGACCTGCGAGAAGAAGTCGAAGAGGTCCGCGAGCACCGCTGCAAGTCGGCCCGGCAGTTGGCGAACCTGGGCAATGCGTTCGGGCGTCGCCTGCAGCCGGTGCGTGACGTCGAGGCCGCTCATGATCAGTCGGTGGCCGTAGTCGAAGACGATGCTCGCCGCCTCGGGATCCGCCCAGATGTTGAACTCGGCCGCAGCTGATCGATTCCCGAAGCTCCCACCGCCCATGAGCGAGATCCCGGCGATTCGCGAGGCGAGGTCGGGTGCGGCCCGCAGAGCGAGCGCGATATTCGTGAGTGGGCCGGTTGGCACGAGCCAGATTCCCTCGGTGGCCCGGCATGACTCGATGAGGAATTCGACTGCGTCCTGCGAATCGGCTGGTCGAGAAGGCTCGGGCAAGTCAGCACCGTCGAGCCCACTCTCCCCGTGCACGTAGGCGGCATGTCGAGGTGGTGCGACGAGAGGGCGATGGGCACCTTGGTGGAGAGGGGCGGTCGAGCCGATCATGTCGAGGATGATCCGGGCATTGCGAGTGGTGGCGGTGATCGGCGCGTTGCCCGCAACGGTCGTCACGCCGACGAGTTCGGCGAAGTGGGCTGCGACGACGAGTGCGATGGCGTCGTCGTGTCCTGGGTCGCAGTCGACGATCATTTTGGGGTACGAACTCATGGGGCGACTGTAGTCGCGTTGTGCCAAAGTGGGACGGTGAACGGAGTCTCAACACCGCAATTCGACGTCGTGGTCGTCGGAAGCGCGAACGTCGATCTCGTCGCGTCGGTTCGTGAATTGCCCCGACCGGGTCAAACATTGATCGCCACTGGCTATGCAGAGCATGCGGGGGGTAAGGGACTGAATCAGGCGGTGGCCTGCGCTCGCATGGGCGCCAAGACAGCCTTCATCGGGTGCATCGGGAACGATGATGCGGGTGTCGGCTTACGGTCGATCCTTGAGCGAGAGGGAATCGACACCTCGCGGCTCGTTCAGGTCGATGCCCCCACGGGACGGGCGTTCATCAACGTCGATTCCCACGGCGAGAACGCCATCGTCGTCGTCTCGGGCGCAAATGCGCAGGTCGGTGTCGCCACAAAGATTGACCTGCCGACGTGCCGTGTGGTGCTTGCCCAGCTCGAGGTTCCGCTTGCGACGGTCGAGACAGTCTTCGCCTCGGCTCGCAGAGCAGGGGCCATCACCGTGCTCAATCCAGCACCATCCCAATCGCTGCCCACCGGCTTGCTCGAAGAATGCGATGTCATTGCGCCGAATGAAACCGAGTCGGCTGCCATCGGTGGGACGAAGACCTTGCTCGACAGTGGCGTCGGGACGGTCGTGACGACTCTCGGCGCAGACGGGGCGCGGATCGAGACCGCGACATTGATGACGCCGATTGCACCCTTTCCCGTGACGCCAATCGACACGGTCGGTGCTGGCGATGCCTTCATCGGTGCAATGTGCGCGGAATTGGCACGGGGTTCGTCGATCGAGGAGGCCTGTCGCCTTGGCGCGGTTGCTGGAGCGCTGGCGACGACGGTTCGGGGCGCCGTGCCGAGTCTTCCAACCCGGGAAGCGGTGCTCAAGGCCCGTCGATGAGCGAGGTCTCCAAGCCGCAGGCGATGCACTTCTACGACGAGGAGAGTGCAGAACTGGCGATCGCCATCGTGAAGTATGCGATGGAACGGGTGAAGATGGACCCGCCCCCGCTCGATAAGCCCTACACGCTGAGTGAGCTCGAGCGGATCGTCGGGCAGACCATTCGACCCGAGGGACGAAACGGCCTCGACGTCTTGAAGGAGTTCGTCGATGAACTTGCGCCATCGTGCATCAGCGTCGATCACCCGCTGTTCCTGTCGTTCGTGCCGGGTGCGCCGACGGAGAGTTCCATCTTGTTTGACCTCGTCGTCGCTGCGTCAAACATCTACGCGGGCTCGTGGCTTGAAGGTGCTGGAGCGGTGTACGCGGAGAACCAGGCACTGCGTTGGATCTCCGATCTGGCCGGTTTGCCGAGCGACGCGGGCGGCGTCTTCGTCTCTGGTGGTACTGCAGGCAATCTCTCCGCCCTGATCGCCGCGCGCTGGCAGTGGCGATCGAAGGATCCGCACGAGCGGGGGACCATGAGACCACTCATCGTGTCCTCGGGAGGGGCGCACTCATCCGTCGCGCAGGCGGCGCGCGTCATGGATGCCGACATCATGTCGGCAAGTGTCGACGAGCGGGGCAAGTCACATGGTCACCACATTGAAGAACTCATCGCATCACTGACTCCGCAGGAACAAAAACGAGTGTGTGCAATCGTGGCGACGGCTGGAACGACGAACGTCGGCGTCGTCGACGATCTCGAAGGAATCGGTCGTTTCGCGAACGAATACGGTGTCTGGTTTCACGTCGACGGCGCGTATGGCGCGGCGGCCCTGTGCGCCCCGTCCGTGCGACATCTCTTCCGCGGAATCGAGCGGGCTGACAGCATGATCGTCGACCCTCACAAGTGGCTGTTCGGTCCCTACGACTCCTGCGCCCTCATCTATCGAGACCCCAGGATCGCCAAGGCTGCACATACCCAGCACGCGGAGTATCTCGACGTCCTCCAGCAAGATGCAGACGCTCGACGCGACGAGGCGTGGAATCCGGCAGATCTCGCGCACCACTTGTCCCGACGCGCCAGGGGGCTGCCGATGTGGTTCAGCCTCGCGATGCACGGCACCGAGGCCTACTCCGATGCGATGGAGGCGACGCTCGCAGTGACCCGTGAGGCAGCGGAGGTGATTCGTCGTTCGCCGCACCTCGAACTCGTCATGGACCCGGAACTGTCGGTTCTCGTCATGCGACGCAAAGGGTGGTCGCCGGAGCAGTATCAGATGTGGAGCGACTCGGTCCTCGAGCGTGGCATCGCCTTCGTGGTGCCGAGCAGCTGGCAGGGTGAGACGGTGCTCCGGATGTGTATCGTCAATCCGCGCACGACAGTTGCGGGTCTCACCCGCATCTTTGACACGTTGAAGTAGGAGACATGCTCAAGACCATCCGTTCAGTCGTTCGACTCCGCAAGTACGAATTCAATGGCACCAAGCGGCGTCTCGCCAAGGTGGGCAATGTCGACGATCTCCGCGCGCTCGCCAAGCGACGCCTTCCTGGCGGGGTGTTCGATTACTTCGACGGCGCCGCCGAGGACGAGGTGACGAAAGTCGAGAATTCCTCTGCGTTTTCCAAGATCGAACTGAGGCCGCGAATCCTCGTTGACGTGTCGTCAATCGATACGTCGACGACGATCATGGGCCAACCCGTTCCGTTTCCGATCGCGCTCTCGCCGACGGGTTTCACGAGAATCGCCCATCCGGCGGGCGAGCTCGCTGTTGCGCGAGTGGCGGGCGAGGTGAATCTGCCGTACACGTTGTCGACGCTTGGCACGAGGAGCATCGAGGAGGTTGCGAACGTCGCAACAGGGCCGCTGTGGTACCAGCTCTACGTGTGGAAGGACAGGGGGCTCTCGCGGGAGTTGGTAGAGCGCGCCCGCGACAACGGCTACAAAGCGATCATGCTCACCGTGGATACGCCCGTTTTTGGTCGCCGCGAACGTGACGTGCGGCGTGGCTTCACCTTGCCTCCGAAGATCGGTCTCGAAACCTTCGTCGATGGAGTCCTGCATCCAAAGTGGACGTGGGATTTCGTACGTAGCGAACCGATCACGTTCTCGGCTGTCGCCGGCCGCAAATCCGTCGATGGGTCGACTGCGGTTACTTTGTCGGACTACGTGAATTCGCAGTTCGATCCGACGTTGTCGTGGAAGGATCTCGACTGGATCCGCGAGGTTTCGGGATTGCCCCTCATGCTGAAAGGCGTGCAGTCCGTCGAGGATGCCAAGCTCGCCGTCGACCTCGGGGTCGATGCGATCGCATTGTCGAATCACGGAGGACGCCAGTACGACGGCGCGCCTGCCCCGGTGGCCCTGTTGCCGCGAGTCGTCGATGCAGTTGGCGACTCGATCGAAGTGCTCGTGGACGGTGGAGTGCGCCGCGGGAGCGACGTCGTCAAGGCGTGTGCACTCGGCGCCCGGGCCGTGATGTTCGGGCGGCCCTACTTGTACGGACTCGGCGCAGGCGGAGAACTCGGGGTTCGATGGGCAATCGACCACATCACGAGTGGCGTGACGAGGACCATGGGTCTGATCGGTGAAACCTCGATCACCAAGTTGTCACCGGGCGTCGTGGCCCGAGTCCGCGACTAGCGCGGACTACTTCTTCGGGGCTGGTGCCTTCTTGGCGACGGCCTTCTTGCGGGTCCCATAGCGCTTGTTGAAGCGCTCGACGCGGCCCGCCGAGTCGATGATCTTCATCTGACCGGTGAAGAACGGGTGGCTGGCATTCGAGATTTCCAGCTGCACGATCGGGTAGGTCTGACCGTCTTCCCACTGGGTCGTCTTGGTCTCGTCCACCTTGAGGGTGGTGCGGGTCAAGAAGCGGTAGTTGGCCGAGGCGTCCTCAAAGACAACGAAGCGGTACTCGGGGTGGATGTCGGTCTTCATAGGGTTCCTCAGTGTAGCGGGGGGATTTCCCCCTCTAGACTGTCCCAATGCCAAATCGCTGTGA
>CAYFJS010000015.1:0-20159 GCA_964343495.1 uncultured Acidimicrobium sp.
AGGATGTGGCCGGTCTTGCGGGCGACCATGCCTGGGATCACCGCACGTGCGCCGTTGACGACGCCGTCCACGTTGATCGACATGATCCGCTCGTACTTGGCGTCGTCGAGGTGTTCGAACGGGTAGTTGGAGACGTTGCCCGCCACGTGCTGGTAGGTCGACACGCCGGCGTTCAGGCACACGATGTCGAACGGGTCGTGCGCGGCGATGACGGCCTCCCACGCGCCGCGGTCGGTGACGTCGAGATGTTCGAAGTCTCCACCCACTTCGACGGCGATCAGCTTGCCGAGCCCGTCGTTCACGTCGGCGACCACCACGTGTGCTCCTTCGCGGGTGAATCGGCGCGCCATCTCGGCACCGATGCCGCTCGCGCCTCCGGTGATGAATGCGCGCTGACCCTTGAGTGACGTCATTGCTCCTACTTTCCTGCCGCGACGGCCGCAAAGACGTCGAGGACCTTGTCGATTTGTGCATCGGTGGTGACGAGCGGGGGACAGAACGCGTTGGTGTCGGTGTTGATCGCCCGACACACGACTCCGCGCGGGATCATCGCGTCCCGGATGGTGACCGAGTTCTGGTCGGGCTTGAGGCCCGCCGCCCAGACGGCTCCGTCGCCGCGCGCGTGGTCGATCGTGCCGTCCTGTGCGAGGGCCTTCAGTCCGGATTCGAGTCGTGCACCGATCTGCTTGGCGCGCTCGAGGAGGCCTTCGCGTTCGATGATCTCGAGGTTGGCGAGGGCCGCGGCACACACCGCCGCGTGACCCGAATACGTGTAGCCGTGGCGGAGGAAGAAGTTGGGGTCTGCTTCGAGTGCGTCGCGCACGGCCTTGCCGACATAGACGCCGCCGAGCGGTTGGTAACCAGACGTCACGCCCTTGGCGAAGCACAACAGGTCGGGGGTCACGCCATAGTGCTGCGCGGCGAACCAGGTTCCCATGCGGCCGAACCCGGAGATGACCTCGTCGAAGATGAGGAGCGCCCCGTGTTGGTCACACAACTTGCGCGCGCTCTCGAGATATCCGGGCGGTGGTGGCCAGACGCCACCAGCACCCTGCAGCGGTTCGATCAACACCGCGGCGATGCGCGACGAGTTGTCCTTCATGAACGAGGCGAGATCCTCGACGTTGTCCGCATCCACTTGGACGACGTCGGCGAGCAACTCGCCGTAGCCGACCTTGTTGAGGGGGAGACCCTGAGCGCTCGTGCCGCCGTAGTTGGTGCCGTGGTAGCCGCGATTGCGCGTGATGATGATCGTGCGCTCCGGATGACCGGCCTGCACGTGTGTGAGGCGGGCGAGCTTCATCGCCGTATCGACGGCCTCGCTTCCCGAGCCGCAGAGGAACACCCGCGAGTTCGGGATGGCCGAGATCGACACGAGCTTTTCTGCGAGCCGTTCGGCGACGTCGTTGGAGAACGGATCGAAGGTGGAGTAGGTCTCGAGCGTCGAGATCTGTGCCGCGACGGCATCGGCGATCTCGCGGCGGCCGTGGCCGACCTGGCAGTACCACAGGCTGCCGATCGCGTCGATCATCTCGATTCCTCGGTCGTCCCACAGGAGCGCGCCCTGCCCCTTCACGATGCGCACGAAGTCGGTCTTCGTCGGCTTGGCGAACGCGTGCAAGAGGGGCTGGGTCATGGGTTTCACGCTACTTCGCGCCCTCTCTGCACGACGGGGCTGTCGCCTAACCTAGAGGGCGGTATGAAGGGTCTCATCTTGTCTGGAGGCGCCGGCACGCGCCTGCGACCCATCACCCACACGAGCGCCAAGCAGCTCGTCCCGATCGCCAACAAGCCGATCCTCTTCTACGGCATCGAGGCCATGGCCAAGGCGGGGATCCGCGAGATCGGCATCATCGTCGGCGAGACGCGCAAGGAGATCATGGCCGCCGTCGGTGACGGCTCCCAGTTCGGTGTCTCGGTGACATACATCCCCCAGGACGCACCGCTCGGGCTCGCCCATTGCGTGCTGATCGCCCGCGACTTCCTCGGTGACGACGACTTCGTGATGTACCTCGGCGACAACATGCTGGAGCAGGGACTCACCGAGTTCGTGAGCGAGTTCGAGGGGGCGCGCAAGGCAGGTGGAGCAAAGGCGCCGACGGCCCAGATCCTGTTGTGTCACGTCGAGGATCCACGCCAGTTCGGCGTCGCCGAAGTGACGAAAGACGGCCACGTCGTGCGGCTGGTGGAGAAGCCACAGAATCCGCCGAGCGATCTCGCCCTCGTCGGTGTGTACCTGTTCGACAAGACCGTGCACGATGCGGTGCGCGCGATCAAGCCGTCGCCACGTGGGGAACTCGAGATCACCGATGCGATCCAGTGGATCGTCGAGCAGGGCAAGGTCGTCAACCACAAGGTGCTCGAGGGCTGGTGGATCGACACCGGCAAGAAAGATCCGCTCCTCGAGTGCAATCGGCTCGTGCTCGAGGTGCTCGAGCCACGAAATGACGGCGACGTGGACGCCGCCTCGCAGATCGAGGGTCGCGTGATCATCGAAGCGGGGGCGACGATCCGCAATTCGCGCATCCGTGGACCAGTGGTCATCGGTGCCGGCGCGGTCGTCGAGCAGAGCTACATCGGTCCGTACACCTCGCTCGGTCGCAAGTGCGTCGTCAAGCATTCGGAGATGGAGCACTCCGTCGTCCTCGATGGCTCGTCAATCATCGACATCGAGCGACTCACCGATTCGCTCATCGGTCGCGACGTGGCGGTCACGAAGTCGACACAGCGACCGAAGGCCCTCCGGCTGATGCTCGGGGACGACTCGAAGGTCGAGCTCGAATAGTGCCGACCATCACCGAGTCGACCGTGATCGCGGGAGTGCACATCGTCGAGCCGACCGTGTTCTCCGACGACCGTGGCTACTTCGTCGAGACCTATCGCCGGCAGTGGTTCCCACTCGGCCGCGAGATGATCCAGGGCAACAGGGGCGATCGCCAGGCTGGCTGCATCGTCGGCCTGCACTACCACCTGCACCAGAGTGACTACTGGTACGTCCCGTACGGAACGTGCCGCGTCGTGTTGCACGACCTGCGCACTGGTTCACCGACGGACGGCGCGACACAGGTCATCGACCTCGGTCGCAGGGCGGACGGCACGCACGACCATCGCGGCGTGTTCATCCCACCGGGTGTGGCGCACGGCTTTGCATCGCTCACCGACATGACGATCACCTATCTCGTCGACGGCTATTACAACCCGAAGGATGAACTCGGACTCGCCTGGAACGACCCCGCGGTCACCGCCGACTGGGGGATCGCCGAACCGATCCTGTCCAAGCGCGACCAGAGCAATCCGACGCGGAACAACATCGACCCGCAATTCCAGCCGCACTTCGGGCTGCGCACCTAGGGTTTTTGCATGAAGATCTTCGTCACCGGCGGCGCCGGGTTCATCGGCTCGAACTACGTGCGCTGGGTGCTTTCCAACACCGACCATGAGGTCGTCAATTACGACGCGCTCACGTACGCCGGAAACCTCTCGACGATGCGCGACGTGGACGACAGCCCCCGCTACTCCTTCGTCAGGGGCAACATCTGCAACCCCGGTGACGTCGAGTCCGCGATGCGCGGGTGTGACGCCGTCGTGCACTTTGCCGCCGAGAGCCACGTCGATCGGTCGATCGAGGGGAGCGAGGACTTCATCCTCACGAACTGCTTCGGCACGAACGTCATCATGGACACCGCGCGCAAGCTCGAGATCGGTCGCGTCGTGCACATCGGCACCGACGAGGTCTACGGCAGCGTCGAGGTGGGTTCGTCGAAGGAGACCGATCCGCTCGAGCCGCGCTCGCCGTATTCGGCGTCCAAGGCCGGAAGCGACCTGATCGCACTCGCGTATCACGCCACGCACGGCCTGCCCGTGTCGGTCACGCGCTGCACGAACAACTTCGGGCCGTTCCAGTATCCAGAAAAGGCGATCCCGCTCTTCACCACCAACCTGCTCGACGGCAAACAGATTCCGCTGTATGGCGACGGGATGAACGAGCGCGACTGGCTGTTTGTGGATGACCACTGCTCGGGCGTACACCTCGTCCTCGAGCGCGGAAACGTCGGCGAGATCTACAACATCGGTGCGGGCAACGAGACGCCGAACCGGGTGCTCGTGGACAAGTTGCTCGGCCTCCTCGGCAAGGACGAGTCGAGCGTGCGTTACGTCGCCGATCGTCTCGGCCATGACCGCCGTTACTCCGTGGACATCGCCAAGATCACGAAGCTCGGGTGGAAGCGTGAGCGATCGTTGGACGAGGCCCTCGAGGCGACCGTCGCCTGGTATCGCGACAATCGCTGGTGGTGGGAGCCACTCAAGTCCGCCAAGTAATGCGGATCGTCGTCACCGGCGCACGTGGTCAGCTCGGCACCGAGCTCGTCGAGAGCGCATCCAATCGTGGCCATGACGTCGTGGCGACCACTCGGGCAACGCTCGACGTATGTGATCGCAATGCGACGATCGAGGCGATGCGCTCATCGCGACCCGATGTGATCATCCATGCCGCGGCGTGGACGGCAGTGGACGCCTGCGAGTCGGACCCCGATCGCGCGATGCGTGACAATGGAGAGGCGACACGCAACGTCGTGGACGCGGCCCGTGCGTGTGGGGCAAGGGTGATGTACGTCTCGACTGACTACGTCTTCGACGGCACGAAGCCGACCCCGTACGTGGAGGGCGACACGCCGAACCCGACGAGCGTGTATGGCGCGTCGAAACTCGCAGGAGAACGCGCGATGGGCGAGATGGATGCGATCGTGCGCATCTCGTGGGTCTGCGGCTTCCACGGCAACAACATGGTCAAGACGATCATGCGCCTCATGGACACCCACCCGACGCTCGCCTTCGTCGACGACCAGATCGGTCACCCGTCCTTCGCCGACGACGTCGCGAGGGGAATGGTGTCCCTCGTGGAGGAGGGTGTGAGCGGTATCTGGCATCTCACGAACCAGGGTGTGGTGAGTTGGTACGACTTCGCCCGAGAAGTCGTCGAGCTCTGCGGTGGAGACCCGGAGAGGGTCACGGCGATCGCCACGAGTGAGTTGCAGCCTCCTCGTCCGGCAATACGCCCGGCGAACTCGGTGCTCGACAATTCGGCGATGCGCGCTGCGGGGATGCCCATGCTGGACGACTTTCGGATCCCGCTTGCGCGACTGGTGCGGCGACTCCGCGGATAACCCAAGGGGTAGGGTGGCTCCATGGAAGTCGCCCAGATCCTCGCCGAGATCGAACCGGTCGCCGGTCGACTGCTCGAGCGACACATGGGCGTGGCCAAGGAATGGTTCCCGCACGAGATGGTGCCGTACGACCGCGGAAAGAATTTCACGGCGGGCACACCGTGGCTCCCCACGGATGCAGACTTCGGGGATGCCGGGATCGAGATCGACGAGCCGGTTCGCGACGCGCTCTTTTTGAACCTGCTGACCGAGGACAACCTGCCCTATTACTTCCGCGACATCGACCGCCTGTTCGGGAGCGACTCGTCCTACGGCGAGTGGGCGCGCAACTGGACGGCAGAGGAGGGGCGCCACAGCATCGTCATGCGCGACTACATGACCGTGTCGCGTGCGGTCGACCCCGTGGCCCTCGAGCGCGCACGAATGATCCAGGTGCGTGGCGGACAGGTCCCCGACCCGGGCGATGCCATCGAGGCGCTCGCGTACGTGAGCATGCAGGAACTCGCGACGCGCATCTCGCATCGCAACACCGGCAAGTTGATGAAGGACGAGATCGGAACGGCGATCATGTCGCGCGTCGGCAACGACGAGAACCTGCACTACCTCTTCTACCGAGACCTCACGTCGGCGGCGCTCGAAGTCGACCCGTCGACGACGGTGATCGCCATCGAACGGGCCGTGCGCAACTTCGAGATGCCGGGTACGGGAATCCCGGACTACGAACGGATGGCTCGCGAGATCGCCAAGGCGGGCATCTATGACCTGCTCATCCACCACGACCAGATCCTCGAGCCCGTCGTGCTGCGGCACTGGAAGGTGACCGAACTGACCGGCCTGACCGCAGAAGCAGAGCAGGCCCGTGAGTCGCTCGTGAAGCGCATCGAGCGCACCGCGAAGGTTGGCAAGCGACTCGCCGCCGAGCGCGTGAGTGCCTAGGCGTCCTCGAACACGAGCAGGCTGCCCGAGTAGTTCGCCACCCAGACCCTGTTCGTCTGGGCATCGAAGGTGACTCCGATCGGACGATCTCCCGTCGGCACGGTCTGGATCACGGACATGTCCGAGGTGCGCACCTTGGACAGCGTGTCGTCGAGGTAATTGACGACGTACAGCGCCGTTCCGTCCGGGGACATCACCATCGTGCGGGGTTCGCGTCCGGTCGCCACCACTCCGAGGAGCTCGCCCGTCAGAGTGGAGATCTTGCGCACGGTTCCCGACTTGTTGTTCGTCACGTACATGACTGAATCGTCGGGCGAGAGGACGACGTGACGCGGGGTGTAGCCGGCCGAGGGGATCGGCGACATCTCGTAGGTCGCAAGGTCGATCTTCGTCACGTTCCCGCCACCCATCACGGTGACGTAGGCGAACGTCGAGTCTTTGGTTATTGCAATCCCGCGTGGGTGGAGCCCCACGAAGAGTCGTCGTACTTCGCGGGCGCTTGCAAGGTCGACGATCGAGACGTCCTGGGAACAGAAGTTGGAGACGACGAGTGTTCGGTCGTCGGGTGACACGAGGAGGAACTTGGGGACCGCACCGACCTCGATGACTTGGTCGATCGACAGCGTCGAGGTGTCGATGCGGTAAACGAAGCCCGGGTCCCAGTTCCTCGTCTGGCAAGAATCGTCCGCGATCGGATTCCAGCCCTTGCCATACATCTTGTAGTTCGACACGTACGCGTACCTGCCGTCACTCGTGAATGCTGCCTCGACCGGAGCACCCTTGACGATCGGGGAGCGACCTGCGGTGTCGATGCCGAAGTCCGCGAGATTGACGGCATCCGAGATTCGCGCAACTTCGTTGCCGTCGCGGTCGAACACCGCGACGTTGTGGCGATACATCATGTTCTGCGCGAAGAAGAGCCCCGTCCCGGAGTGCACGATGCTCTTCGGCTGGAGGTCATCATTGGCGATTCGCGCAACCTGGGTGAGCGTCAACGAGTCGTTCGGGGGCGCGGGCGGCACCGTTGACGTCGAGGAGGTCGTGGTCTCGAGGGTCGTCGGTGGGGAGGTGTCCGACATCGTCGACGCACCGGATGAGCACGAAGCAAGGATGGCGAGACCCACGAGTGCCAGTGACCGTCTCCGCCTCATGGGGCAAGGCTAAGTGGTCGCGTCTTGACGGACGGGCCAGGTGCTGGTGGACTGGTGGGATGCAGCGCGCAACGTTCACCAGCATGGATGTGTCGACCAAGGACGAATGGATGGTGATCGGGGCGGAGACCGCCAAGAACCAGCCGCGCGTCGCCGAGGGGATCCTCGATCTCTTGCGATCGCTGCGCGACATCGAGGACGGGTTCGTCACCGACCAGCTGACCCACGCGTTGCAGACCGCAACCATGGCGGAGCGCGCCGGAGCGGACGACGAAGTGGTCGTCGCTGCGCTGTGCCACGACATCGGTAAGGCGATCAGCGTGCCCAACCATCCGGCGATCGCCGCGGCGATCCTGAAGCCATACGTTCGACCCGAAGTGCACTTCATGATCGAGGCGCACCAGGACTTCCAGGGTCGTCACTATTACGGGCACTTCGGCATGAATCCTGACGCACGCAACAAGTACGAGGGGCACCCCGCCTACGCACTTGCTGCGCAGTTCGCCGACGAGTGGGACCAGAAGGCGTTCGATCCGAGCTATGACACGCTGCCGCTCGAACACTTCGAGTCCCGTGTGCGCGAGGTGTTCGCGAAGCCGAAATTCGTCGCGGCCGAGTAAGTAGATGTCCGCACCTCGCGGCATCTCGATGCCGATGTATGACTTTCCCGAGTTCGCCTCTGCGACGTCGCGGATCATCGATCGCGTCGTCGCAGAGATCGGGTCGCTCGGTGAATCGGTCGTCAGGGTCTCACCAGAGAGCGAGATGCACCACAAGTTGATCGAGCACTGGGAGTCGGATTCGACGTACCTCAGTCAGTCGTGTGGCCTGCCCTTCATCGAGCAACTCCACCGCTTCGCCGACGTGATTGGCACGATCAAGTGGTCCGGAATCAGCGATTCACGCGGCTGGTACCGAACGGTGATCGTCGTGCGGGCGGACCATCGCGCGCGCACGATCGCCCAGCTCGAGGGTGCGCGACCGGTCATCAGCAACACCCAGTCATTGAGCGGGTGGTGCAGCCTCGGGTGGGCGCTCGCACACGTGACGGACGATCCCGGTTTCGTCCAGCCGTACCGCGTCGGGGAGCGACACACGGGAAGCCTCACGCTGTTGCAGAACGACGAAGCGGACTTTGCCTCCATCGACCCGGCGACGTTTTCCATCCTCTCCCGACATCGCCCCGCACTCGTGCGGGACCTTCGGGTGATCGGACACGGCCCACTCGTGCCGGCGACACCTCTGCATGTCTCGAAGTCCAAGAAGGCCTCGCTCGAGGACGTCCGTGCGGCGGTCGCGCGCGCGTTCTCCGACCCGTCGCTCGAGGATGCGCGCGCGGTGATCGGCATCGATTCCTTCGTCGGATTCGACAATGCTGAATATGACGGTCTGCACGAACTGGTCGCCACCGCGGAACGGGTCCTGCCCCGCAAACGGTGATGCTCGACGCTTGGTAAAGCGGGCGTCGGTCGTGAAGAATGGTTGACATGTCTGGACCCCGCCCCGTCGTCGCCCCCCGCGGAACCCAACTCTCGTGTGCGAACTGGCAGATCGAGGCGCCCTATCGCATGCTGCAGAACAACCTCGACCCTGACGTCGCGGAGCGCCCTGATGATCTGGTGGTCTACGGAGGCACCGGTCGAGCGGCACGCAGCTGGGACGCCTTCGACGCGATGTTGCGCACGATGCGCTCGATGAAACCCGACGAGACGATGCTCGTGCAGTCGGGTAAGCCCGTTGGCGTGTTCCGCACCCACGAGTGGGCACCGCGCGTGTTGCTTGCGAACTCGAACCTCGTCGGCGACTGGGCGAACTGGGACGAGTTCCGGCGCCTCGAGGCCGCCGGACTCACGATGTACGGCCAGATGACGGCGGGATCCTGGATCTACATCGGCACACAGGGCATCCTCCAGGGAACCTACGAGTGCTTCGCCGAGATCGCCCGTCGCAAGTTCGGTGGCACCCTCGCCGGAACCATCACCTTGACCGCTGGCCTCGGAGGAATGGGAGGCGCACAACCACTTGCCGTCACGATGAACGACGGTGTCGCGCTGTGCATCGACGTGGACGCATGGCGCGTGAATCGGCGCCTCGAGACGCGTTACTTGGACGAGGTCGCAGACTCCCTCGAGGATGCGATTGCACGGTGCACGAAGGCGAAAGCGGAGCGGCGCGGCCTGAGCGTCGGTCTCGTCGGCAATGCCGCAGACCTGTTCCCCAAATTGCTCGCGATGGGTTTCCCCGCCGACATCGTGACCGACCAGACGAGCGCGCACGACCCGCTGTCGTACATGCCCAACGACGTGAGCGAGGAAGCGGCGAAGGAATTGTTACAACGCAACCCGCAGGAATTCATACGCCGTTCGCGCGAAGCGATGGCGGCGCACTGCCGAGCGATGGTCGGATACATGGACCAGGGGGCCGAGGTCTTCGACTACGGCAATTCACTTCGACGCGAGGCACAGCTCGGTGGCTACGACCGGGCCTTCGACTACCCGGGATTCCTTCCTGCCTACATTCGTCCGCAGTTCTGTGAGGGCCGAGGACCGTTCCGTTGGGTGGCGTTGTCGGGCGATCCCGCCGACATCGCGGCCACCGATCGCGCCGTGCTCGAGGAATTCCCCGGAGATGAATCACTCGCGCGTTGGATCCGGCTCGCGGGCGAGCGCGTGGCGTTTCAAGGATTGCCCTCGCGAATCTGCTGGCTCGGGTACGGCGAACGCCATCGCCTCGGACTGCGATTCAACGAGATGGTCAAGCGTGGCGAGGTGAAGGCCCCGATCGTGATCGGTCGTGACCACCTCGACTCGGGATCGGTCGCCTCGCCGTATCGGGAGACCGAGGCGATGATTGACGGATCGGACGCCATCGCCGACTGGCCGCTCTTGAATGCGCTCGTCAATACCGCAAGTGGCGCGACGTGGGTGAGCATCCACCACGGTGGAGGAGTCGGGATCGGCCGCAGCATCCACGCCGGCATGGTCTGCCTCGCCGACGGCACCGATCTCGCCGCGGAGAAACTCTCGCGCGTGCTCCTCACCGACCCGGGCATGGGCGTGATTCGACACGCCGATGCCGGCTACGACCATGCGATCGCCACAGCCGCACAACGCGGCGTGCGCTTGCCGATGCGCGAGAGCTGACGATGACGACCTATCACGCGCAATGGGCATGGCGTGGTGGAGAGTCTGCAGACGCAAACGTCCGTATCTCGGTCGACGGCTCCCTGATCAGCGCGGTCGAGGTGGGTGTCGCGCCTCGTGATGGCGACGTCGTCATTCGTGGGGTCGTGATGCCGGGCCTCGTCAACTCACACAGCCATGCGTTCCATCGCGCGCTTCGCGGAAACACCCATGGTGGTTCCGGGGACTTTTGGTCGTGGCGCGAACCGATGTACGCGATCGCCAATCGCCTCACTCCGGACAACTATCGGGCGCTCGCGACCGCGGTGTTTGCCGAGATGGCACTCTCGGGCATCACCGGGGTCGGAGAATTCCACTACGTCCACCACCCAGTCGACGGTGGCCGCTACGCGGACCCCAATGAGATGGGTAGGGCAATGGTGGATGCGGCTCGTGGTGCTGGCGTGAAACTCGCACTGCTCGACGCCGCCTATCTGCACGCCGGTCTCGACAAGCCCGAACCACTCGCCGAGCAACGTCGATTCTCGGACGGCTCGATGGATGCGTGGCTCGACCGCGTCGATCTCCTCGGTGAAGGGGGAGAGAACTGGACGGTCGGTCTCGCACCACACAGCGTGCGCGCGGTGCATCCGGACGATCTCGAGGTGGTCGTCGCCAATCGGCATGGTCGAGTGGTGCACCTCCACGTATCCGAGCAGCCAGCAGAAAATGCAGCGTGCGTTGCGGCAACCGGCAAGACGCCCACGGGCGTGCTCGCCGCTGCGGGACTCCTCGGACCACACGTCTGTGCGGTGCATGCCACGCATCTCACCGCCGACGACATACATATCCTCGGTTCGACTGGAACCCATGTCTGCTTCTGTCCGACGACCGAACGCGATCTCGCCGATGGCATCGGGCCCGCCAAGCGCCTCGTCGGCGCCGGGGCGACGTTGTGCGTCGGCAGCGATTCGCACGCCGTCATCGACCTCTTCGAGGAGGCTCGGGCGATCGAGCACGACGAGCGGCTCGTCACGGGTGTGCGCGGGAATCATTCACCCGCGTCGCTGCTCGAAGCAGCGACCGCAAACGGCGCAACGTCGCTCGGCTGGCAACGACACGGCATCGCCGTCGGTTCGCCGGCCGACTTCATTGCACTCGACACGAACAGCGTTCGTCTCGCCTCGTTCGATCCCCGCACCGCAGCGGCGCACATCGTCTATTCGGCGGCGCCTGCGGACGTCCGCGACGTGTGGGTGGGTGGAAAACAGATCGTGAAGGATTTCGCACACGTTGCGATCGGCGATGTTCCAGCAGCGCTCCGTGCGGCAATCGCGACCGTCGTTACACTGTAGGAACTATGGCCGTTCTTCCCATCGCCACCGTCGGACATCCTGAATTGCGCATCATCGCCAAGGAAGTGACTCGCGAGGAGCTCGCTTCTGCCGAGGTACAGACGTTCATCGACGACCTCGTCGAGACCATGCGCCACGCCAACGGCGCGGGTCTTGCGGCCACCCAGGTGCTTCGCCACCAGCGCATCTGTGCGATCGAGGTCGACAACAACCCGCGTTATCCGTACAAGCCGCGCGTGCCGCTCACGATCCTCGTGAACCCGGTGCTCACGCCCCTCGACGACGACTTCTTCGCCAACATGGAGGGATGCCTCTCTGTCCCCGGCATCCGCGGCGAGGTGAAGCGCCACACGCGCATCCACGTGAAGGCTTGGGACCGACACGGCAACGACATCGAACACGAAATCCGTGGTTTGACGGCGTGCACCTACCAGCACGAGGTTGACCACCTGGACGGGCTGTTGTTCCTCGACAAGGTCGTGGACCCTTCGACGCTCACGACGTGGGATTCTTTCAACCAGTTCCACCACGACGCGTTCGTCGAGCGCGCCAAGGCACTCGTCGCAAAACACGGTTCGTAGATGTTCGCGCTGACGGGCATCGGCAGGCTCGTCACCAACGACCCGAGACATGATTCCGGGCTGCTCGGTGTCATCGAAAATGCTGGGCTCGTCGCCGATTCGTCCGGTCGAATCACCTGGGTCGGTCCGTCGCGGGAGATTTCCTCGCACACCGACCTCCAGCCGACACATGTCGGTGGACGGTGCGTCATTCCGGGGTTCGTGGATAGCCACACGCACCTCGTATTCGCCGGTGACCGTGCGGAAGAGTTCGAGGCACGCATGTCGGGCCGACCGTATTCCGCCGGTGGAATACGAACCACGATGGCGGCCACGAGGAGTGCCTCCAACGACATGCTGCGCGACAACGTGTCACGGCTCGCCTCGGAGGCGCTCGCGAGCGGAACGACGACGATCGAAGTCAAGTCTGGGTACGGGCTTTCGGTGGCCGATGAAGAGCGCTCGCTCGTTGCCGCATCCGCGACGACCACCGAGACGACGTTCCTCGGCGCGCACGTCGTGCCTCCCGGTGTCGATGCGGACGACTATGTGGCCGAGGTCTCCGGTCCGATGCTCGAAGCGTGCGCCAGCCATGCACGATGGATCGACGTGTTCTGCGATCGGGGCGCATTCGACGTCGACCAGGCCCGCCACATCCTGCGCGCCGGCGCCGCCAAGGGACTCGGAATGCGGATGCATGCCAATCAGTTGCAGCCGGGTGGTGGAGTGGCGCTCGGAGTCGAGCTCGGCGTTGCATCCTGCGATCACTGCACGCACCTCACCGACCGCGATGTCGAGGCTCTCAGCTCGACCAACGGATTGACGGTTGCGACCTTGCTCCCGACCGCCGAGCTGTGCACGCGCTCACCGTTTCCTGATGCTCGACGCTTGATCGATGCGGGTGTCACCGTCGCTCTCGCCTCGGACTGCAATCCCGGATCCTCATATACGACGTCGATGCCGCTCGCGATCTCGCTCGGGGTGATCTCGATGCACATGACCTGCGACGAGGCACTGTGGGCGGCGACCGCGGGCGGTGCGAAAGCCCTGCGCAGAGATGACATTGGAGTACTGAAGAGTGGAGCGCGTGCGGACCTCCTCGTGCTCGATGCACCGAGCCACATCCACCTCGCGTACCGACCTGGCGTGGCACAGATTCGTGCCGTGGTGCGCGATGGTCGAGTGGTGGTCGGTTCGCTCTAGTTGACGAGGTGCACGCCGACGAGTGAGAGCCCGGCGATTCCACCCCAACTGATGAGGGCGAGCAGTAGCGGCCGTCCACCGACGCGGAGCAACTTGCGGATCCTGACCTCCGAGCCAAGCGACACGAGCGCGCATGCAAGGCACCACTGTTCGATCGTCTTCAGGTTCGCGAGCGTGCCGGTCGAGAGGACTCCGGACGTGCGCACGAGGATCATGGCGAGGAACCCGAGGACGAAGACCGGAACGATCGTCGGCGACTTGGCTCCCTGACGCGATCGCAGACCCTCGCGGGGTGAGCGCAACCAGAGGCTGACGAGTGCCACGAGCGGAGCGAGGAGTACGACGCGAGACAACTTGACGACCGTTGCTGCATGGACGGCGGCATCCCCGCCAGTCGAGGACGTGGCGATTACTTGGGCGACGTCGTGCACGCTCGCCCCGACCCATGCACCGAACATCTCTGGCGCCTCGAGCCCGACGACGTTGCGCAGGGTGGGGAGGAGGACGATGGCGAGGCTCCCGCACAGCGTGACGAGCGCGATCGCGTAGGTGACGTCCTCCTCGTCGGCTTCGGCGACGCCTTCCATGGCCGCCACGGCTGATGCGCCGCAGATGGAAAAGCCCGTCGCGACGAGAAGGGAGAGTGGTCGCGAGACCCCGAGCCGCGGACCGAGCCACATGGTGCCGAGGAACGTGAGGGTCACGACGCCGATGACGACGACGAGCTCAGCGCCACCCAACTCGATCACCTGCGAGACGGCGAGTTGGGTGCCGAGGAGCACGATGCCGAGCCGCAACACACGCTTGGCCGTGAACTTGATGCCGGGGGTGCACATCGCGGGGACCGCGCCGAGGTTGCCGAGCACGACGCCGATCACGAGTGATGCGACGAGTGGGGAGACCGTGTCGAATCGATGATGCACTTGGAAGCCGACGAAGGTGACGAGGAGTGCGAGTGCGAATCCGGGCAGGATCGTGAGCGATCGACTGGGCGCGTTCACCGACCAATTGTAGAATGTGCACATGTCGGCGACCGGTTCTGCACAACGCGGAGTCCTGAACGCGCGCGGAGAGTGGCGCACGGTCGTGCTCATCCTTGCCGTGTACGGCGGCACGATCGCCACGGTCCTCAATCACGGTCGACTCGGCGTCGTTATGACCGTCTTGCTCCTGTCGTGGTTCGGCGCATGGCACTTGTCGATGCAGCACGAGATGCTCCACGGGCACCCGTTCCGGGCACAGTGGTTGAACGACGCCATCGCGTCGATCCCTGTCACGCTGTGGATCCCGTTTTTGTGTTTCAAGCGGGACCACCTCGAGCATCACGAGTCGGATCTCACGAACCCCGAACTCGACAACGAGAGCTACTACGTCTCACAGGAAGTCTGGGATCGTTCCGGCCGTCTGCGGCGCGCCGCCTATTGGGCGAACCGCACGATGGTGTTTCGCATGTTCGTCTGGGTGTTCGTGAGCACGACGACGTATGTCCTCATGGTCCTTCGCCAGGCGCTGCGGGGCGACAACTCGCGAAGGTTCGCGCTCCTCGTCCATGTTGTGGGGCTCTTCTTCGTCGTGTGGTTCGTGCGGGGTGTGGCCGAGATGCCGTTCTGGCAGTTCGCCCTCGGAACCACCTATGGCGGCCGCGTCTTGAATGCAATGCGTCCATTCCCCGAGCACAAGTACCTCGCCGACACGCAAGATCGAACGGCGATGATCATGGCGGGGCCCGTGATGAGCCTGCTCATGTTGAACAACAACCTGCACGTCGCCCACCACGATGAACCGTGGGTGCCGTGGTACGACTACCGGTCGCTCATGGAGCGTGTGAATGCGGTCGAGCGTGCCCGCAAGATCGGCCTGCTGTACGAGGGCGGCTACCTCGAGGTGTTCCGCAGATTTGCCTTCCGCCCGATTTCGTCCCCGTTGCGCGACGGCAACTAGGCCGTCGCCACCACCGGGAAGCGCGGGTCGTTCAGTTCGTCGCCCGGCTGCAATCCGTTGCCCTCGAGCGGTGGTGAAGTCCTCCACGGTCGGGTGGCGAACCGTGCGTCGTCGCCGACGTATCGGAAGCTGACGGCGCGACGGCGCGCGATCCCCGTGCCGAGCGTGCCCGGCGCGGCATGGAGCGTTCGATAGTGGAAGGCCACCGCGTCACCGATCTCGACGGGTGTCGAAAGCGTGGCTTGGTGCTCGAGATCCTCGGGCGGGGGCAGGTGCACGAAGTCGTGTGCCGCATCCACGTATGCGCTTTGGTCCGCGAACCGTCGGGGGATGTAGCGGGCATTCCAGCGGTGGCTCCCCGGGATGAATCGGAGGGCGACCGAGTCGGGGATCGGGTCGAGCGGGATCCAAATGCTGACATTGTCCATGCCGTCGATCCCGTAATACGGGTCGTCGTGATGCCACGGCGTGACTTCACGAGTCTCGGCTTCCTTCACGAGGACGTGTTCGTGGAAGAGGCGCGCGACGTTCGAGCCCATGAGCTCGCGCGCCGCTCGCGGGATCGCGCCTGTCGTGGCTGGACGAGCGAATTGGTCGATGCGTTGCCAATTGACGTAATCGTCGAAGAATCGACCCGAGGAGCCCGCTGGGGTGTACTCATTCGCCCATGGCCCGGGCGAGGCGAGGTTGCGCTCGACGCCGTCGGCGAGCTCGGCGATCGTCTCCGGCGAGACGAGGCCCTTCAACACGACGACCCCGTGGGTCTGATAGGTCTCGACGAGGCTCGGATCGAGGAGGGGGCTCACGGCTCCACGCTAATTGGGCGGGCGGAGGGTCGGCGGGGGAAAGGAAAAGGCCGCCGGCTTGCGCCGACGGCCTTTTCGACTTCGTGGTGTGGTGGTTAGGCGCGGAGACCGCGATTGACCATCGAGATGACGGCGTCCTTGAGGGGGATCATTCCGAGAATGATCGCACCGTTGGCGCAGTAGGTCATCCAATCGTCCGAGAACGACAGACCCCATGTCGAGATCGGGTTCATCTTCAGGAGCCACACCATGGCGATGGCCACGATGAGATTCCAGTTGGACCCAATGATCGGGATCTTGCGGATGATGGCCGAGAGTTGGATGGTGCCGAGCACCGAATCAACCACGGTCTGAACTGCGCCCAGCAGGGCCGCTGCCAGGAGGAGGTATCCGAGTGTGTACATGATCTTTTCCCCAGTTCTGTAGGCGTCGTTGCCTACGAATTCGACCGTAAGCACATCCGTGGCCCGAGTGGTGGATTTCACACGATTGCAACGAACGAGCCCACTGGTGACGGGTTGTTGCGCATTCGTAACCTTCGCATCGTGCCCTGCCGGGCCCGCCAATTAGGGTAAATCTCAGGGTCAGGGGGTGGTGTGGAGACGCGACAGGTTGACGTGCTCATCGTGGGGGCAGGGATCTCGGGGATCGGCGCCGCCTACCACGTGAAGACCATGTGTCCGACCAGGACCTTTGCCGTCATCGAGGGTCGGGACCAGCTCGGCGGGACGTGGGACCTCTTCAGGTACCCGGGTGTGCGCTCGGACTCCGACATGCACACCCTCGGCTACCGATTCAAGCCCTGGACGTCGCGCAAGGCGATCGCCGACGGCCCCTCGATCCTGGCCTACCTGCGCGAGACCGTCGAGGAGTTCGACCTCGCCCGGCACATCAGCTACGGGCTCCATGTCGAGCGGGCCGACTGGTCGAGCGCGGAGGGGTGCTGGACCGTGACCGCCCGCCGAGGTGACGGGGACCGCGTGCAGTACCGATGCACGTACCTGTTCATGTGCACGGGCTACTACCGCTACTCGAAGGGCTTCGAAGCGGAGATCCCCGGCCTCGGCAACTTTGCGGGCACGGTGGTGCATCCGCAGTTCTGGCCGCAGAACCTCGACTATGCAGGAAAGCGCGTCGTCGTCATCGGCTCCGGTGCGACGGCGATGACGATCGTGCCGTCGATGGCGGCAACGGCTGCCCACGTCACGATGCTGCAGCGATCGCCGACATATGTCGTGGCCAGACCGGACGTCGATTCCGTTGCCGAGATGCTGCGCAAGTTCCTTCCCGCCAAGGTCGCATACCGGCTCGTGCGATTCAAGAACACCACGATGCAGCAGTACTTCTACAAGCGCATGCGCGCGTATCCGCAACAGGCCAAGGATCGACTGCTGGGTTTCGTGCGCGAGGCGGTGGGCGGCGTGATCGACGTCGACACCCACTTCAATCCGACGTACTTCCCGTGGGACCAGCGCCTGTGTCTGCTCCCCAACGGCGACCTCTTCGAAGCGCTGAAGGCCGGTACGGCATCCATCGTCACCGACACCATTCGGACGGTCGATGCACGCGGGATCGAGTTGAACTCCGGCTCGCGGATCGATGCCGATCTCATCGTCACGGCGACGGGGCTACACCTCGTGACGCTCGGCGAGGTCGACTTCTACAAAGACGGTGAGGCAATTGATTTCGCCAAGACGTGGACGTACAAGGGGATGTCATATTCCGGCGTGCCGAACCTCGCGACGTCGTTCGGCTACATCAACGCCTCGTGGACCCTGCGCGCGGACCTCACCTGTGAATACGTGTGCCGAGTGCTGAACCACATGGAGGCCGTCGGAGCAACGGTGTGCACGCCGACCCTGCGGGAGGGCGAGGAGTCGATGCCGCAGAAGCCGTGGGTGGACGGATTCACCCCTGGATACATGAACCGCGTGATGCATCTCATGCCCAAGCAGGGCGACCGTGAGCCGTGGCTCAATCCGCAGGACTACAAGCGCGACATCGATCTGTTCCGCAAGTCACCCGTCGACGACGGGGTCATGCGCTTTACATCGCGCGTTCCCGCCTGATCCGATGACCGATAGACGCGCACAGGGGCCGTGGGCGCCGCTCGCGGTCCGTGTTTATCGCGCCGTGTGGATCGCCGCGCTCGTGTCGAACGTCGGGAGCTTCATGCACATTGCCGCCGCCAGCTGGCAGATGACCCTCCTCACCGACTCGCCGACCTTGATCGGCCTCGTGCAGACCGCATGGGCGATCCCGGGGTTCCTGCTCGCGCTGCACGCCGGTGCGATCACCGACATCGTCGACCGCACCAAGTTGCTTTATGTCACCGAAATCATCGCGCTAGCGATCGCGGCGATCCTCGGGGTGCTCGTCCTGTCCGGTTCGATGTCGGTGTCGGTCCTCCTTGCGGGAACCTTCCTCGAATCCGTCGTGATGACGTTGTCCGCGCCGGTGTTCATGGCCGCCACACCCCGGTTCGTCGGTCGCGAACTCGTTCCGCAGGCACTCGGACTTGACTCGGCGTCGCGCAACATCGCCCAGACGGTCGGCCCGGCGCTCGCCGGACTCGTCATCGCCGCGTCCAACGCAGGCGTCGTGTTCATCGTCAATGCGGTGTCGTTCATCGGGATCCTCTTCGTCGCCCACCACTTTCGCGACACGACCGATGACGAGCGTCGACCGACGAGGGTGAACGCCGCGATTCGCGAGGGTCTGGCCTTCGTCTGGCGCAATGCCCGCACCCGCAACGTCTCGATCCGCATCCTCGCCGTTGGAATCACCTCGTCGGGGTTGCTTTCACTCGTGCCGGTCGTCGCATCCCAAGAACTGGATGCTGGATCCTTCGGCTACGGGCTCCTCGCCGGCGCACTCGGGCTGGGCTCGGTGCTCGGCATCCTCGTCATGCCACGACTGCGCGGCCGGCTTTCGCCGGAGCGAATCGTCGTCGCATCGAGCGTGCTGTGGGGCGGCGGGGTGGTCGCGTTCGCTGCGGCTTCCAACGTTGCTCTCGGAGTCCTGTGCGTGCTCGTCGTCGGTGCCGCCCAGATGGCGACGATGAACACCTATTGGTCCCGATACCTGCTCGAGCTTCCCGACTGGCTCAGGGGTCGGGGGACGTCGCTGTCGATGTTGGTCGTCTGGTTCGGGATGTCGCTCGGGTCGAGCGTCTGGTCGAGCGTCGCAGCCGCATCGAGTGTCGCCACCGCGCTCACCGTCGTCGCGGTATGCCACGTGGGAATGGCACTCGTCGGTCGGACGATGCTCGAGATGGTGGACGCGACGAACTAGGCGTGCACGGTGAGGCGGCGCACCGCCTCGATCACGATGTCGTCGACGGTCACCGAACCGGTGTCGACCGCCCGCGCGAGGTCCATGCGCATGTCGTGCTCCCAGAAGTTCTCGAGGTGGTACACCGTCGAGCTCACCGGGTCCGCGCTCGGGTCGGCGGCCCACTGGCGGGCGATCTGGTTGGCCATGCGCACGAGCGCACCGAGGCGGTGTTCGGGATGGTCGAGCTCGATCGTCGAGGCACTGCGCCCTGGGGAGACCTGCACCGCGGTCACCTTGTATTCGGGGCAGTTGGTCGCCCAGTCGCTGTTCTGGGTCGTGACGACGTTGGCGCCGCTCACGGGGTGGTGGAAGGTCGTGTAGACGACACCTGGCGCGACGCGGTCGGTGACGTGCGCGCGAAGGACGGTGGCTCCGACGCGGCTCGAGATCGTGACCTCCTCGCCGTCCCGCACGCCGCGCTCTTCAGCATCTGCGGGATGGATCTCGAGGATGTCCTCGGGATGCCACCGCACGTTCTTCGTGCGCCGGGTCTGCGCCCCCACGTTGTACTGGCTGAGGATGCGACCGGTGGTGAGGAGGAGCGGGAACTTGCGGTTCGAGCGTTCCTCGGTCGGCACGTACGG
>CAYFJS010000016.1:0-18705 GCA_964343495.1 uncultured Acidimicrobium sp.
CGACCGACGACCTTCTGGGCGAAGTCGATGAATTCACCCGCCTGAGCCTCCACCGCGACCTGCCAACCGAGTTTCGTCAGCGTCGTGCACATCTCGTTGCCATAACGACTCGACGTACTGGCGATGATCGAGTCGCCGATGATCAACACCCGCGAGCCGGACACCTGTGGTCCGATCATGTTGCCGACGAGTTCTGGGAAGTCGATCGACACGCCGTCGGGCAGCGTGACCACGGTGTTGAATTCGCCGCTCGGTATTCGCCCGAAGCCGTCCAGCCGATTCGACCCTCCGAAGAGCGACCGCACCGTCGAGCATCCGGACAGCGCGGCACATGAAACGACTACGAGCGCCAGTGCGGCGCGAGTGCGCAACCTCACGTGCCCCGTCGGTCGCGCAACTCGTCGCGAATCGACTTCAACAGCTCATTCGTCGTCTCCTCGGCCCGCGACGTGTGGAACCGCCCATAGGCCTTGATGACGAAGAACATGACGATGCCCATGATCAGGAAGTTGAGGACCGAGGTGAACAGCGCCCCGACGGGAATGAAGCTGCCGTTCAACGTGAGCCCCTTGTCGTTGAAGTTGGGTCGCGAGCCTCCGAAGATCGCGCCCACCAGCCCACCGAGTATTCCCTGGTTGTCCTTGCCGTCACCGGCGAACGCGTCGACGACGGTCTTGAACGCAGCACCCATCACGAAGGCAACCGAGACGTCGACCACGCTGCCCCGATTGACGAAGGCCTTGAATTCGTGGATGATTCCTGGCTTCTTGGGGGTGTCAGCCATCACTCCAGCGTAGTTGGACTACAGCGCACGAATCTCGACACGCGCATCGTTGAAGCACGCACCGTCGGAGAGGTCACTGAACGTGTCTGGCGCGAATGCATTTGCGGTGAGTCCACCGGAAACGCTGCGCCTCCAGAGCCCCTTGGGGATTGAGCAGACTCCCTCTCTCATCGCGTCGTCAACATCTGCGGGAAGTCGAACCTTTGCTCGGTCGTTGGACACTTCCACGAGTTGGCCGTCGACAATTCCTCTCTTGCTCGCATCGGCGAGCGACAGCTTGACGACTGCTGGTGGTGGCGCGGTGTCGCCGAACATCGAGTTGATCGTGAACGTCGTGGCCGGCGTGATCAACGTCAGCGGATGACGATCGTCGTCGAGCGGGACGAATCGCGGTCCGGGCAGACGATGCCCTGTACGCCACAGTTTCATCTTGCGGTCCTCGAACGTCGGGAACGTGTCACGAAACTGGAGTGTTGCACCGGGTTCGCGCACCGAAACAGAGCCCGAACAGAGCGACTCCGCGACGAGCCGGTCGACCGCCTCGGCGCTCGCGTCGAATTCCGCGCGCGGAAAGCCGAGAGCGACTGCGAGAGCCTCGGCGACTTCGCCGTTCGACCTCGACTCCCCCACCCGTTCGATGACCTTGGTGTTCTCTTGGGCCGTATAGGAGCCATACGAACCGATGACGTCGTGAATCTCGAAGTGTGACGTCGCGGGCAGGACGACGTCGGCATAGACGGCGGTGTCGGTCATGACCTGCTCGTGTACGACGGTGAACACGTCCTCGCGCGAGAGCGCCTCGAGCATCCCCACCTGATCGACGGACGTCACCGCAGGATTCGCACCCTGGATCACGAGGACCCTTGGCGCAACGGGCCACTCGCTTCGATCCCCGTTGATGATCCGCGCGACGCGATTCATGTTGATGGTTCCGCGGTCCGGTCGATCGAGGTGTTCCGGCCACTCGACGAGGACGGAGTTGGGGAACGCTTTCGAGGTCGAGTCGAGGATGCCGCTTCCGCGCACACCGAAGTGTCCTGCGAGTGCCCACACTCCATGTGCAGCGAGATACGCACTCGCGCCGTTGCGGTTTCGTTCCATGCCCCATCCGGTGCGCAGCATCGCCGGATGAATGGTCGCGATCCACTCTGCGACCCGCACGATGTCGGCGGCTGGCACCCCACACACCATGGCTGCGCGTTCCACCGACCACTCGCGCGCTGCCGCGACGAACTCGTCATAGCCCGCCACGTGCTGATCGACGAAAGTCCGATCCACATGATCGTTGTCCACGAGCCATGCGGCGATCGCATAGCCCAGGACGACGTCTGTGCCGGGACGAAGTGCGAGATGGACGTCTGCGCGGTCGGCCACCGGGGTTCGTCGAGGATCGATCACGACGAGCACCGCGCCTGACTTCTTCGCCTCGGTGATCAATGGCAAGAGGTGGGTGTTGCTCGCCCCAGGATTTCCTCCCCACACGACGAGGAGTTTGGAATGCACGACGTCGAGTGGATCGGCGGAGAGCATTCCCCCGAACGTCCACTCCCACGCGGCGGACTTCGTGCTGGCACAGATCGTCTGTTCGACCTCCGGGCATCCGAGGCGCTCGAACAGGTGCGGCATCAGCCGCTTCTTGTCGATCCGCGCGCTGGACGAGTTGTACAGATAGGGAATGACGCTCCCCGGGCCAGACTCGTCTATTGCGCGACGTATCTTGCCGGCAACGAGATCGATCGCTTCGTCCCACGACGCCTCACGGAACGATCCCTCACCCTTGGACCCCACACGGATCAGCGGCCGCAGGATCCGCTCGGGCGAATAGACGCGTTCTGCATGATGCTTGACCTTCTTGCAGATCCAGCCGTCGGTCAATGGATTCGACGACTGATCGGCGGGCGCTGCATCGATGTCGACGATGCGACCCGCTTCGACGGTGACTTCCAGCGAACAGGTGTCGGGGCAGTCGAGCGGGCAGGCGGTCCGGAGTTTCACTGCGGATTCTCTGGCGCCTCGAGATCGCTGAATCGATCGATTCGCCGCAGCGACGGGAACCCGATCCACCAGATGCCGACGATGGCGACCGTGGCGAGGCCTCCCCCGACGACCGTCACCGGGGTACCGAACGCCTGAGACGCGACACCGGATTCGAACGCACCGAGCTCGTTCGTCGCGCCGATGAAGACGTTTTCGACCGCCGAGACTCGCCCACGTTTTTCATCGGGTGTGACGAGGGGGACGATCGAACCACGGATGAACACGCTGATCATGTCGGCGGCGTTCAACACCAAGACCGCGATGAAGGCGACGACGAACGAACGCGTGATTCCGAGGACGACGGTACCGATACCGAAGAGTGCGACCGCGACGAGCAGCATCCGGCCGACGTTGCGCCGCAGCGGACGAATCGCAAGGAACGCCGCCATCGATGCTGCGCCGATTCCACCGGCGGCGCGCAACCAGCCGTAGGCGATGTCGCCGACTCCCAATCGTTCCTCGGCGATGACGGGAAGGAGCGCGACTGCGCCACCGAAGAGCACGGCGAACAAGTCGAGAGAAATCGCGGCGAGGAGGATCGGCGTGCGTCGGATGAATCGCAACCCCTCCATCGCAGAATGCAGCGAGACTTTTTCGTCGGGATCGCGCGGGATCGGCTCGCGCAGGTACTGCACACGCAGGATGCCGATGATTCCGAACAGGATGAGCACTGACGTCGTCCCGTACGCGAGCGCTGGCGACACGGTGTAGAGGAATCCCGAGACCGCCGGACCGATGATCATCGCCGACGTCCACACACCCGACGACATCGCAATGATCGGGGGCAATCCCCCGTCTGGCGCGACCATCGGATACATCGACCTCGTCGCAGGAGACAGAAACGCCCTGCACGTGCCGAATGCGACGCCGACGACGAAGAACGGCCAGACGGCGGTGGGGTCCGTCAAGGAATACAACATCAACGTCACGGCGCAGAGGAACTCACCAGAAAGCGCGATCGCCGCAACGTACTTGCGGTTGTATCGGTCCGCCACGCTTCCGCTGACGAAGACGAACACCGCGATCGGGCCGAATTCGGCGAGTCCGAGCCAGCCGATATCGAGCTCGCGACCAGTGATGTCATAGACGTGCTTGCCGAGCGTGGCGGCCTGCAACATCACGCCGATGTAGAAGGCGAGGCTGCTTCCAAGCAGACGTCGCACCGAGGCCGAGCGCAAGACCTCGCGGGCACTAAGTTGCACGGGGGAGCTCGCGTCACTCACAGACAACAAACCCTAATTGAGCAAGACGCGAGGAATGAAGAGGGAAACGATGGCTTCGCTGGCTCGGGACACGCAGTGGATGGACGCAACCGCTCAAGCCGAACTCGTGCGCTCGCGACAAGTGACCCCCGCCGAACTTCTCGAAGCCGCCCTCGAGCGCACCGAGCAACTCAATCCCGCGCTCAACGCGGTGAACTACGTGTGGGCCGAACGAGCCCGCACTGCGGCTCGCGAACTCGAGGCGACGGCAGATGCGCCGTTCAGAGGCGTGCCATTCATCGTGAAGGATCTCAACGCTGCACTCGAGGGCACCCCGATGTCGAACGGCAACCGCGCACTGCGCGACGCGAACTACGTCGCCGACTATTCGAGCGAACTCGTGCGTCGTTACGTCACAGCAGGCCTCAACATCTTCGGCCGTGGTTCGAGCCCTGAGTTCGGCAGTGTGCCGGTCACCGAGCCGGAGGCGTGGGGCGCGACTCGAAACCCGTATGACTTGTCTCGCACCTCGGGCGGCTCGAGCGGCGGAAGCGCCGCAGCGGTCGCTTCTGGAATCGTGCCTGCTGCACACGCGAGCGACGGCGGCGGATCGATCCGAATCCCCGCGTCGTGCTGTGGACTCGTCGGCCTCAAGGTGAGCCAGGGCCGCAACTCGATGGCGCCGAATCGCGACGAGACGAACCTCGGAGTCGAACACGTCGTGACGCGCACCGTGCGCGACTGCGCTGCACTGCTCGACATCTCGCACGGCCCGGGCATCGGTGACCGCGTCATCGCCCCCAGCCCAGCTCGCCCATATGTCGAGGAGTTGGGCGTTCGACTCCCTGCGCTTCGAATTGGTTTCCTCGACCACCGACCGCTCCCGGGGCCGCTCGATCCCGAGTGCACGACTGGTGTTCGTCGTGTCGCAGAAATGCTGTCCTCGCTCGGTCATCGCGTCGAGGAGTCCTGGCCCGCGCCGCTCGAGGATCCGAGCTTTCCTCCCCGCTTCAGCGCACTGTGGAGCACCAACATGGCCGTCGCCATCGAGGCGACATCCCGCATGCTCGGCAGGGAACCTGCGGCAAGTGATTACGAGGCGATGAACTGGGCGATGGCGAAGTTCGCCGAGTCATTGTCCGCCGTCGATTATGCAAAGTCGGTCGTCGCCACGACCGCGTTCCGCCGCAGCCTTCAGCAGTGGTGGGCGAACGGCTTCGACATTCTCGTCACTCCCACCCTCGCCCAACTTCCGCTCGCCGTCGGCGCGATCCACAACGAGCCGAGTTCACCCATGGACCCGATGCGCGTCGCGGGCGACTTCGTCGCGTTCACCACCGCGTACAACGTCTCTGGCCAACCCGCCATCAGCCTGCCCCTGCACTGGACCAATGACGGCATTCCAGTCGGCATCCAGCTCGTCGCAGGTTATGGACGCGAAGACCTCCTGATCGCGATCGCCGCTCAACTCGAAGAAGCGATGCCGTGGCGGGATCGTCGCCCGGTCACCGGCGACGTCGCCTAGTCCTCGTCCTGTCGGTACTGCTTCCAGCGTCGCTCGACGCGCGCATTCGTCGCGAAGAGTTGCGGATTCGCATCGGCGAAAGCGATCACGTCGGCCAGGGTGAAGTTCGTCGTGCCGCCGAAGTGCCGGTACACGGCTGCGACGACCTGGAAGTCCTCCTCCGTGTCGACTTCGAGGTGAAGGTGCGGGCGTCGCTCATGTTCTGGTGCCTCGAGGTTCACGATGCGATACCGCTCGGGATGGGTGTAAATGTGGAACCCGCAGTATTCGCGGATGTCGCCGTCGACGATCTTTGACTCTGCGTCGTACAACGTCGCAGCTCGATAGACGGAGACTTCCAGACCCGGCGGATACGTCGTCTTGAGCGCATTCGTGACGTAGTCGACCGACTCCCCGAGCTCAAAGTACTTATCGATCACATGATCGATGACGCCGGCGTCGGGAATCGAGTTGTCCCCCATGAACTCCGCGTGAGTCTCGACGTTGAATGTTCTCAATGCACCGCACACGCGAGCGATGACGTCGTCTTCCGATCCACGAAAACAGTCGATTCCCACCGAATCGGCGAGCTCGGCGAGTGCGTCGTCCTGCGGACGATCCGTCGTCGCGAGGATGATGCGGTCGATTCGCTTCGACTGGCGAATTCTTTCGATTTGATGCTGCAAGAGCGGCTTGCCCTCGAGTTCTCGCAGGACCTTTCCGGGGAGCCGCGAGGACCCGGTGCGTGCCTGGATGGTCGCGTCCACGCGCTTCATCGCACGCTCACGTCGTCTTGAGGTCGTCCCACGTGAGGACATGGTCGTCGGGGAGGTCCTTCGTCACCGACATCCCGATGACCTTGTCCCAGTCCTGCGGTCCGACGCCAGTGCCCGGCCGCTTGTAGGTGAGGTCGGCCTCGACGAGCACCTGTCCCCTCGTCACCGACCTGGCGAGCACGATGCTGCGACGGGCGTTCAGTCGCGAGATGGCCTCCGTCGCGATCGGTTCCTTGTCCGATGCATCGCCGAGGATGTCGGCGATCGTCGCCATCCGGTCGACGAATCGCCGCAGGTCGTGGACATCCATTGCGTGATAATGGTCGTTCCCGGGCAAGGTCTTGTCGTGCGTGAAGTGCTTTTCGAGCACGACCGCACCGAGCGAGTACGCCACGGAGAGCGCCGTCATGTCGGGGTCGGGAACCGTGTGGTCGGAGTACCCGATCAGAAAGTCGGGGAACGCCTCCGCGAGACCGGAAATCATGCGGACGTGGGCATTGTGATTCTCACACGGGTAGTTGAGGATGCAGTGCAAGAGCACGATGTCGGTCGCGCCGGCGACCTGCAGTGTGTCGATCGCCCACCGAATCTCATCCATGTTCGAGGCACCCGTCGAGAGCACGACCGGCTTCTTCGTCCGAGCAACCCGGCGCAAGAGAGGCGTATTGGTGATGTCGGCCGAAGCGATCTTGTAGAACGGAACGAGCGGTGCAAGGTAGTCGACCGCCGCGTCGTCGAAAGGGGTCGAGAGGAAGTCGATGTCGCACGCACGGGCATGCTCTGCGAGCGCCGCGTAGTCCTCGGGTTCGAAGCTGTCGTATTTCTGGAACAGTTCATGCTGACTTCGCGTGGACTCCTTGGACGTGTCCCAGTAGGCCGGCGAATTCTTCGATGCCAAGGTGTCGGCTTTGTAGCTCTGGAACTTCGCTCCGTCCGCCCCACCCTCCTTGGCGAGTTCGATGAGCCGCTTGGCGAGATCGAGAGATCCCTCGTGGTTCACTCCGATCTCAGCGATGATGTACGGCCGCGACGTCGCCGTCATGGTTCGACGTCCGAGCACCACGCTTCGAGCCATCACTTCGCTCCCTCGCCGTGCTTTTCGATCAACCGAGCGCTGTGCAGTTCGTCTGCCGCACCGTCGTTCGTGATGTTGGAGTCGTGGCGGCGATAGCGATACATCGGCAGCTCGATGCGATGGATGGAGTGCTTCTGGAGGAATCGGTAACGCAAATCACGATCCTCGTGCAGGAGGAACGTCTCGTCATACAGACCGATGTCGATCAGTTGGTCTGCACGGAACATGATTCCGCAGGCGATCGGTTCGTCGAGACAGTTCTTTCGACCGATGACCTCCTCTACGTCGTTGACGAGGAGATAGTCACAGCTCACCGCATCCATCGTCCGATTCTCGGCGAGGAACATGTACAGCACGCTGAGGAAGTGTTCGTTCACATAGTCGTCGGAGTCGACGCGAACGATGTACGGCGCGTGCGAATGTCGGATCGCCCGGTTCAACGAGGCGGGCAATCCGATGTTCGTGTCGTTGCGCAACGAGACGATGTCGTCCTGGAAGCCGACGAGGGCCGACTGGGTCTTGTCGGTGCTCCCGTCGTCGATCACGATGATCTCGTATCGATCGCGGGCGAAGGTCTGGTTGAGGAGCGAACGAAGGCAGCGACCGATGAACCTGTCGTGGTTGTACGTCGGCACGATGACCGAGATCAAAGCCTTGTTCATGAGTTTCGTCCTATCCGAGCGCTGCGACGAGTGCCTCTCGAACACGGCCCGCGAAGTCTGCGGGCATGTTCACAAACACCGGTAACGAGACCGCTGCCTCCAGTCTCGCGCGTGATCGGGGAAACGCCTCGGTGAGATTTCCACCGTGTGCGGCAACGAGTTCGGGCATGTGCGTCCACGTCTCAGCGAAGTGCCACGTCGTCGCCTCGGGAAGGATCTTCGTCGAGATGCCGCGCGCGAGGAGCTCCTTGCGGCACGCAAGCGCGGACGCTTTGTCACGGACGCCGAAGATCACCGCATCAGCAGTCCCCGCCGAACCCGCCGGCTCGACTCGCGGCACGATTCCCTGGACGTCGCCGATCGCCTCGGTGATCGCGGCAGCGTTCTTGCGTTGCTCAGCGACGACGTCGTCAAGCTTGCGCAGCTGCGCGAGCCCGACGGCGCCTTGCAACTCCATCATTCGATAGTTGAATCCACTCCCCGAGCGCGTGTCCTCCCAGCGTGGTACCGCCGGATTGTTTTCGTGCCCGTGGTCGTGCCATGCCTTTGCGCGTTCGGCCAGTCGCGCATCGTTGAAGACGACCATTCCACCCTCGCCCGTCGTCATCGTCTTGGCAAAGTCGAAACTGAACGTACCCATTGCACCCCAGGTGCCGAGCGGTTTCCCGTCGAGCGATCCGCCACATCCCCACGCCGCATCCTCAATGAGGACGATCCCGCGATCGTCGCAGATCCTCTTGATCTCCTTGAGCCGCGCCGGGGTGCCCAGCATGTGCACGACGATCACCGCCCGTGTACGCGGAGTGATCCGAGAAACGAGATCAGCAGGATCCATGTTGAACGTCTCGTCGATCTCACAACACACCGGCACCGCGCGGGCCTCGATGATCGCCTCAGCGGTAGCGACGAAGGTGAAGCTCTGCGTGATGACCTCATCGGTCGGTTGCAGGTCCAACGTCGACAACGCGACCCGCAGCGCAGCGGTTCCCGACGTCACCGCGAGCGCGTGCTCGACCCCCATCTTGCGGGCGAACTCCTGCTCGAATTCGCGCACCTTGTAGCACTCGTTGCGCAGCGCGTCGAATCCGTGACGGAAGAGCACACCCCCGCGATCGAAGACCTCGTTGACCTGTGCCCGCTCCTCGGCGCCGATGACCTCGAATCCCGGCATCGCTACATCATCTTGAAGAGTTCGACGACCTTGTCAAAGGTCAGGGTCTTCTTGTAGTCCTCACCAAGCGCGTTCGTGAGCGGTTTCGAGTGCACGACGGTCGAGTCGTACAAACTCTTGTACTGATCGTCGGTCAGTCCGCGTGCGACACCCTCCGGAACGGTCACTCCTTGGCGATCCACGGCTTTCCAGAACTCGTCGAAGGGCTTCGGGTAGAACTCCTTCATCGCCCGCATCGTGATGCAGTTGGCGACGCAATGGTGGATGCCGAGCACGACCGACAGCCCGGCGGAGAACGGATGCACGACGCCGACGTAACTCGTCGCGATGGCACTTCCACCGAGGTATGAGGCGACCATGAGGTCCTCACGAGACTGGTCGGACATCATGTCGTCGCCGAGGAACACCTTCTGGCAGAGGTTGATCGTCTCGTTGGAGTACGCATCACCGACCGCGTTGCGATAGCTCCCAGCGAGTGCCTCGACACAGTGGATGTAGGCGTCCATACCGGTGAAGAAATACTGGTCGCGAGGCACGGTCGACGTCAGGTCCGGATCGAGGACGAGATGATTGAAGACGGTGAAGTCGCTGTTCATGCCGAGCTTCAGACCCGTCGCTTTGTTCGTCATCACGCACGTCCGCGTCGCTTCAGCTCCGGTGCCGGAGATCGTCGGAATACCGATCTTGTGCACGGCAGGATTCTTCACGAGATCCCAACCCTGGTAGTCGGCCGCACTCCCGGGATTGGTGAGCAAGTTCGCGATCGCCTTCGCCGTGTCGAGCGTGATGCCACCGCCGAAACCGACGATGGTCGCCGGCACGGTCACCCCGCGAGCCCTGACGTCTGCGACGAGCGCGTCGATTCCCGCAGTGGTGGGCTCGTCGGTCGTGTCCACGATCAGAGTGATGTCACCATCGCGCCGTGGCAATCGCGTCACGATGTCGGTGCGGTCACGGAAGAAGTGATCGATGACGAAGACGACTCGCTCGTCAGCACCCTGCGACCGCGCAACTCCACGCCGCGCCTCGACCTGGCCCCCAAGATCGGCGATTGCACCGCGTCCGAAATTGAAACTGCCGACATTGCGGACAAGCTTGATCCCCGTGTCCAACGTCGCGGCGACGGGCTTGTTCACGGAATCAGTCTAGTTGTGGGCTGCGCGTCTCCTGAGAACATGACTACAACTACAGTCGATACCGATGAGCGCTCTCGATCTCGCGCAACAGAACCTCACGTCGCCGATGGTGCTCGCCTTCGTGCTCGGCTTCCTCGCCGTTCGCATCAAGAGTGACCTGAGCTTCCCCGACCAAATCACCTCGCTTTTGTCGACGTACCTCCTGCTCGCAATCGGACTCAAAGGCGGAGTCCGCTTGAAGGACGTCAACGTCAGTGACGTCGCCCTGCCGGCGCTTGCAACCGTTTGTGCCGGGATCGCGACCGCATTAGCCACGTACGCGATCGCTCGACGATTCATTCGATTGAGTGGCGCAGACGCCGCATCGCTCGCTGCGCATTTCGGATCGGTCTCCGCCGTGACCTTCACCGCCGCCGAAACCTTTGCACGCTCATCAGGGGGTCAGACCGCCGAGTATCTGCCACTCCTCGTCGTTCTCCTCGAGATTCCGGGAATCGTCATCGCGCTCATGCTGTGGACCCGCCAAGGTCAGCAGAAGGTTCATGGCGCGCTGACCGAGGTGCTCACCGGAAAGAGCATCATGCTCCTCGGTGGCGGACTCCTCATCGGCGCACTTGCGAACACGACCGCGATGGACGCGGTGAAGCCGGTGTTCGTCAACCTCTTTCCAGGAGTGCTGACACTCTTCTTGCTCGATCTCGGAACGTTGGCAGGCAGCCAGCTTGGGCAAATTCGACGGGCCGGCGTTCGCCTCATCGGTTTCGGTGTGGTCGCACCCGTCGTGTTCGGCGTACTCGGTGTGGCGTTGGGTCTCGGAGTTGGCATGGAGCCAGCGACGGCGGCGGTATTTGGAACGATGCTCGCGAGCGCGAGCTACATCGCAGCTCCTGCGGCGGTCCGTATCGGCATCCCGTATGCAAACCCCGGACTTGCGCTCGGGGTTGCACTCGGAATTACGTTTCCGTTCAACATCGTGATTGGAATTCCGCTCTACGCAGAAGTTGCGAAACTGCTCGGATGAGTGGCACTCCCAACGGGATTTGAACCCGTGCCGCCACCTTGAGAGGGTGGTGTCCTAGGCCACTAGACGATGGGAGCAAGTAGCGCCCTTACGCTATCGCGGTCGCGCGTGTCGCCCAACGAGACCCTGAACGCCTCCGACTGTATTGACGAATAGTTCGTAGTGTTAGCCCCGTGAAGGCAGTCGTCACCACGGGCAACGGTGGATTCGAAAAGTTGCAGTACCGCGACGTGTCTATGCCACGACTCGCAGCTGGCGAGGTTCTCGTCAAGGTCCTTGCGGCCGGCATGAACAACACGGAGATCAACACACGGCTCGGCTGGTACTCGGGTGGTGGCTGGCACGTTCCCACCCCGTTCCCCTTCATCCAAGGAACGGACTGCTGCGGAATCGTCACCGAGTCATTCGACACTGCCGACTCATCACTCATCGGTGCTCGGGTCCTCGTGCGCCCGTGCATGCGACCCGACGGCTTCGGCTCGATGATCAACATTTGGATGGGATCCGACTTCGACGGAGCCTTCGCCCAATTCGTCAAGGTTCCCGCACGCGAGGTGTTTCCGATCACGTCGAGCTGGACGGACGTGGAACTCGGCTCGATCCCCTGCAGTTACGGTTCGGCCGAGAACATGGTGCATCGTGCGAGAGTCTCTTCGACCGATCACGTCCTCGTCGCAGGTGCGTCCGGCGGCGTCGGATCGGCTGCAGTGCAGTTGGCGAAGGTCCGTGGTGCGACGGTCACCGCAATCGTCGGACGATCAAAGATGGACGACGTCAAGAGCATCGGTGCGGACTTCTGCGTCGAACGAGAATCCGATCTCGTCGCTCAACTCGGAGAGGAGTCCATCGACGTCGTGATCGACAACGTCGGCGGACCGAACTTCGAGGCCGAGCTTCGGGTGCTGAAGCGCGGCGGTCGGTACGCCACGTCGGGGGCGATCGGTGGACCGCACGTGAACCTGGACATGCGCACCATGTACCTGAAGGACCTGACGCTCATCGGCTGCACGGCGTGGGACGAACCCGTGTTCCCGAATCTGGTCTCCTACATCGAACACGGCCGCATCAAGCCGATCGTGGCCAAGACGTTCCCCCTCGCCGACATCGTCCGGGCACAACAGGAGTTCATCGAGAAGAAGCACGTCGGCAAGTTCGTGCTCATTCCGCCTCACGATGACTGAGGCACTTGTTGGGGAGCAAGGAATCGAACCCTGAATAACAGAACCAGAATCTGCTGTGTTGCCAGTTACACCACTCCCCAGAGTGACGGGTGAAAGGTTATCGGAGGACCCGAAATGACCGCACCTGGCTAGTTCGACCAATCGTCCAGTGCGGCGAAGCCGACGAACTGGGCGACGGTCACGCCCACGCCTTCCACGATGTGGTGACGAATCGTGTCGGCGCGACCCATCGGCGAGGTCCTCGTCGATGAGAGCGTCACGATGAGGCCGAGATCTTGCGCGATCAGTTTGGAGCGCAACGCGTGGAATGGTTCGGTGACGATGACCACGCGACTCGCTCCGCGCGACGTCAAGAGGTCGGCGACGCCCACGAGCGATTGACGTGTCGTCGACCCGGACTCTTCAATCAGGAGCGAGGATGAATCGACTCCCAGGCCGTTCAGGTACTTCGCGCCAGACCCGCCTTCGGTGAATCGGTCTCCCGGTTGGTTGCCACCGGTGGTCACGATGATCGGCGCAACTCCCTGCGACCAGAGTTCGAATGCATGATCGAGGCGGGCTTTGAATTGCGCCGTCGGGCGTCCGTCGTACTGGGCGGCACCCATCACGACGATGGCGTCGACCGAAGTGGTGTCACTTGCCCTTCCCGCCATCCACACCTGCGCGACGTTGGACCCGACGAGCAGCATGCCTACTGCGCCAATGGAGACGATGACGAGGAAGACCCGCCGCACGGGCGTCACCGCGATGCGCGGGCGATCGCCGAGCGGATGCGACGAAGCGTCTCCTCGCGTCCGAGCAACTCGATCGGTTCGAAGAGAGGAGGCCCGACGCTCCTGCCGGTGACGGCGACGCGCAGAGGCGCCTGCAATTTCCCGAGCTTGATTCCGTGACGCTCGCCGACCGACTCGACCGCCACCTTGATGTGATCGGCGGTCCACTCGACCGTCTCGAAGGCACTTGCGATGTCGTTCAACGTCGTGACGGCCGACTCCGCGGCGAACGCCTTGGTGAAGCTCGCGTCGTCAATCGGGGGCTCCGCAAGGAAGAGGAAGTCGACCATCGGGACGACTTCAGCCATCACCGCGACCCTGGTCTGCACGAGCGGTGCCATCGCGCGAAACACCTCGGGTCGATATCGCTCCGCGGGCCACGGCACGTCCGGCGACGTCAGCACCACCGTTGAGCGTTCGATGAACTCATCCAGAGACATCAACCTGATGTACTCCCCGTTGAATGCCTGCAGCTTCTTCACGTCGAAGAACGCCGGCGAGTGGTTGACGTCCTCGAGCCGGAAGCTCGCAACGATGCTCTCCCACGGAACGATCTCCGTGTCCCCCGCTGGCGCCCAGCCGAGCGTCATCAGGTAGTTACGCATCGCGTCGGCGAGGATCCCCTCCTCGCGATACTGCTCGACGGCGACCTTGTCGCGACGCTTGGACAACTTCTTGCGCTGCTCGTTCACGAGCACAGGTACGTGCGCCCACTGCGGGGCATTGTGACCGAGTGCGTCCCACAACATCTGCTGCTTCGGCGTGTTCGGCAGGTGTTCTTCTGCGCGCACGACATGGGTGATCTTCATCAGGATGTCGTCGACAACGTTGGCGAGGAGGAACACCGGCGTTCCGTTCCCGCGCAGCAAGACGAAGTCTTCGATCGTCGAGTTGTCGAAGTCGACGTCGCCACGCACGAGGTCGCGAACGACCGTGTGACCGGTCGGGACGCGGAACCGCAACACGCGACCCTCCCCTGGACCGAGTCCGCGATCTCGTGAGTAGCCGTCGTAGCCGGTCTTCCCCGATGCCTTCGCTCGTTCCTGGATCTGCTCGCCGGTCAGATCGCAGTAGTAGGCGTGCCCGGAGGCGAACAGTCGCTCGGCGGCTGCAACGTGCTCGGTGGCATTCGCGGACTGGAAGTACGGTCCCTCGAAATGCGGGTCATTGCTGTCGATACCGAGCCATGCGAGGGCGTCGATGATGCCCTGGGTCCACTGTGGCTGGTTGCGGGACTCGTCCGTGTCTTCGATGCGGAGCACGAACGTGCCACCCTCCCGCAACGCGAGAATCCAGTTGTAGAGCGCCGTGCGAGCGCCACCCACGTGGAAATATCCGGTCGGCGACGGCGCGAAGCGATAGCGCGGGGCGTTCGTCGACATGCGACTCAAGGCTACCTCGGCATACACAATCGACCGGGTTGCAACTAGCGTCGCCGTCGTGAGTGATCAGTTGAATGTCTACGGCGAACGCCTCGCCGAGTGTTGCAGTTCACCGATGACGGGCTTCTATCGCACCGGATGCTGCGAGACCGGCGGGGACGATCATGGCGTGCACACGGTGTGCGCGGTGATGACCGACGAGTTCCTTGCGTTCTCCAAATCGGTCGGCAACGACCTCTCCACGCCGATGCCCCACTACGGATTCCCGGGCCTGAAGGCCGGCGATCACTGGTGCCTGTGCGCGAGCCGCTGGCAGGAGGCACTCGAGGCCGGACATGCGCCGCGGGTGAACTTGCACGCAACGCACCTGCACACGCTCGAGTTCGTCAACCTCGCAGACCTCGAACGCTTCGCCCTCTAGGCGCCGGTGAAGGCCCTCCACGACATCGGCATCTGACTCGCCAACTGCTCGTTCGACAATTTGAACGTCGTATCCGGAACGAGGTCGACGAGCTCGCGCGATTCGTAATACGAATGCGCGGCATGCCCGAGTCCACCGAACAGTTCCTTGCGACGCGACACGAGGTCGGCCGGCGGTGAGTCGAGGAGCCAGCCCCAGATCGTGAGGGCGAAGGTGACGTCGTGGATCACCGGAGCACGACCGAACATCGAGGCGCGACGAAGCGCGATCGCCACCGTTCCACGGATGGCGTCGTCGAGCGATTCTCCCGCTTCGAGTCGAATGCGTCCGCTCACTCTTCGCGCGATGGTGAGGGCGAATCCCTGGTCGGGACCCTGATGCCCGAGGTATGAACCCTCGGGCTGCTTGCCGACGATGTCTCCCGGACGTTGCGCTGTCCACGAATCGGGAACGGCGTTCGGCGACTCGTACGCGCGTGGGCTCTCGGTCGGGTCGACTGGGGCGAATTTCGGCGCTGCCATACCTCGGCGAGCCTAGTTCGCTGGGTTGTGGAGAAGCCCGTACACGAGCGACTCTTCGAGTGCATTCCACGATGCCTCGATGATGTTCGCCGAGACGCCGATGGTGGTCCAGGAGCGCTCGCCATCTGAGGCGTCGATGAGGACGCGGGTCACCGCACCCGTCGCCGAACCGGAGTCGAGGATGCGCACCTTGTAGTCGGTGAGATGCACGCGCGTGAGTTGCGGGAACCTGCGCACCAATGCGGCGCGAAGCGCAGTGTCGATCGCGTTCACCGGTCCGTTACCTTCGGCCGTCGTCACTTCCCGGTCGTCACCAACCCACACCTTGACCGTGGCCTCGGTGGTGAACGTTCCGTTCGCTGCCTCGTCGGTGATGACGCGCATGGATTCGACGCGGAAGAAGTCCTGCTCCCAGCCAGTCGCACGACGCATCAGCAACTCGAGCGAAGCGTCCGCGGCTTCGAAGTGGTACCCCTCGTGCTCGAGGCGCTTCAAGTCGTCGATCACCTGGTTGACGGCCGGACCGTCCATCGAGAGCCCAAGTTCACTCGCCTTCATCTGGATCGTCGCGCGTCCCGCCATCTCCGATACGAGGAAGCGCGTGCCGTTCCCGACGAGTTCGGGGGCGATGTGCTCGTAGGCATCCTTCGCGCGACTGATCGCCGACACGTGGAGGCCCGCTTTGTGGGCGAACGCAGACGCTCCGACGTACGGGGCCTGTGGATTCAACGGGCGATTGAGTACCTCGGCAACGTGGTTGCTCACCGCGGTCAAGCGCTCGATGTTGCCGTCGGGAAGGCACGCGTAACCGAGTTTCAGTTGCAGGTTCGGGATGACGGTCGTCAGGTTCGTGTTGCCGGTTCGCTCGCCGAGACCGTTCAGCGTCCCCTGCACGTGGCGGGCACCGCTCTCTACCGCGGCGAGGGAGTTCGCCACCGCACAACCCGTGTCGTCGTGGCAGTGGATGCCGATCGTCGCGTCGCTGCCGATGTGCTTCTTGACCGCATCGACAATCGACAGCACCTCAGAAGGGAGCGATCCGCCGTTGGTGTCGCACAGGACGACGTGCGTCGCACCGGACATGATCGCCGACTCGAGGACACGCAACGAGAACTCGGGATTGTTCTTGTATCCGTCGAAGAAGTGCTCCATGTCGACGAGGACTCGACGACCGTGACCGCTCAGGAACTTCACCGAATCACCAACCATCGCGAGACCCTCGTCGAGCGTCGTCTGAAGCGCATGTTCAACGTGGTAGTCCCACGCCTTGGCCACGATGCACACACTCGAAGTTTCGGCCTCGATCAAGTTGCGCAACGTCGCATCGTCATCGACCTTGCCGAGTGGGCGTCGGGTCGAGCCGAAAGCGACGAGCGTCGAGGTCGATAGTTTCAGTTCCTTGCGCGCGCGAGCGAAGAATTCGATGTCCTTCGGGTTCGCGCCAGGCCACCCACCCTCGATGAAGTGCACGCCGAGGTAGTCCAGTTGTTCGGCGATGCGCAGCTTGTCCTCCACCGTCGCGGACACGCCTTCCACCTGCATGCCATCGCGCAGTGTGGTGTCGAAGACTTCGACCAGTTCTCTGCTCATGGTGTTCGTTCCTTTGCTGTTCTGTGGGCTGATTCTGAGGATGAAAAAAGCCGCCCCTGAGGGCGGCTGCGGCGTGCGTCGTGGGACGCACGCCTACGAAATAATGATGATCGCGATCGTCGTCGAGGGGGCTCCGAAATTCGTCACGGCTCCAGTCTGTCGCCGGCACCCGCCCCTTGGCAACGCCAACCACACAAATCTGTGGATAACTCGGCCCCTCGGGCCCGCAAATCCAAGAGGGGCGCTGTGGATGGCCCTGTGGGTAGTGGTGTGGATTGACCTGTGCAAACGCACAGGTAACTCACAGGACTGTTATTTGGCGAGTTCGCACCAGGCGGCGTACTGGGGCAATTGACCCCTCACCGCCTTGGCATACGTGCCGGCAATCGCCCGCGTGATCGGTCCGGGACATGGGATCGGACGCTCGTCGACGGAGCGGACCGAGCCGACTTCTGCAGCCGTTCCGCAGGCGAAGATCTCGTCGGCGATGTAGAGGTCGCTGCGTGCGAGGTTGTCGACACGAATGTCGTAGCCGAGGTCGCGAGCAATCGTCATCACGCTGTTCTGGGTGATTCCCTCGAGTGCACCCGCCGACGTCGGTGGCGTGATGATCACACCGTTGCGCACCACGAAGATGTTCTCACCCGTGCACTCGGCCACGAGGCCGTTCGGCGCCAGCATGATGGCCTCGTCATAGCCGGCCTTCAGCGCCTCGACCTTGGCGAGCGAGGAGTTCACGTAGTTTCCGACGGTCTTTGCTGCCGGTGGCATCGTGTTGTGGTCGTGGCGAGTCCACGACGAGATCTTCATGCGCACGCCCTTTTCGACGGCGTCGTCGCCGAGGTACGCACCCCATGGCCAACATGCGATCGCAACGTCGACAGAACACGGGAGCGTGTTCAGCCCCATCTCGCCGTAGCCGTAGTAGGCGATCGGTCGGATGTAGCACGACGGCAGACCGGTCGAAACGACGGTGTCCTTCACGCCTTGCACGAGTTCTTCGAGCGAATACGGCATCGGCATGCCGAGGATCTTGGCCGAGTTGATGAGCCGCTGCATGTGCTCGGTGAGACGGAACACCGCAGGACCCTTGTCGGTCTCGTACGCGCGAATGCCCTCGAACACCCCGGTGCCGTAATGCAAGGTGTGGGTCAGCACGTGCACCTGGGCCTTGTCCCAGTCGACGAGCTTTCCGTTCATCCAGATCTTTGGCGTCGTGGTAATTGGCATCTCAGTCCCTCACTTGTCCTTCGTCAAAACTACTTGGCGGCCTTCGCGACTCGCGAGGCGATTTCCGTGCCGACCTGCGACGTGGTGCCACTTGGGGCATCGCCGCACGCCGTGCGCAACGACTCGGCCGCGCGAGTTTCACCGAGGAATTCGAGCATGTGCGCCGCCGACAAGATCGCAGCCACCGGATTCGCCTTGCCGGTGCCCACGATGTCCGGTGCCGAGCCGTGCACTGGTTC
>CAYFJS010000017.1:0-18510 GCA_964343495.1 uncultured Acidimicrobium sp.
TCGTGATCGCCCGAGTCGTCTCCGGCTTCATGAACACCTTGCAGCGCGCGATCGCACGACGGTGCGTCGGCTCCTTGGGCGTGACGTCGACCATGCGTGCACGACCCAGTGGATCGAGGTGTGAGAACTCGAGATCACTCATCATCATCCACCGATCTGGCTCATCGTGCGCCGCGGTCGCACGAAGGCGACGTTGCCGATGTTGTGCCCCGCCCACTTGGTGCCGACGGCACGACGAATCTCGGCGGCCAGTTCCTCATCGGTCGCACCATTGCGCAGGAGGGCACGCAAATCGAATTCGGTGGTCGCGAAGAGACACGTGCGGAACTGACCATCGGCGGTGATGCGCACGCGATCACAATCGCCGCAGAAAGGCTTCGTCACCGACGGGATCACACCGATCGTCCCCTTGCCATCCACGTAGCGCCAGCGATCCGCGGGTGCCGCACCGCGCGCAGGGATCTGCTCGAGTGGATACACCTCGGCGATCCTCGCGACGATCTCGTCCTGACCAACGACTTGTGCGAGATCCCACGTCGCCTGCGCATCGAGTGGCATGAACTCGATGAAGCGAACCTCGACTCCGCGCTCACGTCCGAAGGTGGCGAGGTCGACGATTTCGTCGTCGTTGACGCCGCGCTGCACGACCGCGTTCACCTTGACGGGATCGAACCCGGCATCGAGCGCCGCGTCGATGCCTTCGAGGACATGGGCGAGTTCGTCGCGTCGCGTCATTTCGGCGAAACGATCGGCACGGAGCGTGTCGAGGCTGACGTTGATCCGCTTCAGGCCTGCATCGCGCAACTCGTCTGCGATCAGGCGCAGCGTTGCGCCATTCGTGGTGATCGCGAGGTCGATCGGCTGCCCGGCGCGCGGCGACGAGGCCTCGTGTGGCACGACGAGTTGGGCGAGTTTGTCGATCAGCACCGGCAGGTGGGCGCGCATCGTCGGCTCGCCGCCGGTGATCCGGATGCCGTCGACACCGAAGTGGGTGACGCAGACCGCGGCCAGACGACGCATCTCCTCGTAGGTCAGGACGTCGGCTCGGGGCAACCACTTCATTCCCTCGGCGGGCATGCAATAGGTGCAGCGGAAATTGCAGCGATCGGTGATCGAAATGCGCAGGTCGCGCACGGTGCGGCCGTACGGGTCGATCAGGTCCACGCCGCAAGCCTACGGCTCGCGCCCACGCGGTCGTTAGTCGATGAGGAGCACGTCGACATCCGCACCAGCGGCGAGCCCCGAGCCGTCTGGCACCTCGGCGAGCCCATTGGCGAGCGCGGTTGCGGCGAGCTGGTGGCTGCCCTGCGGGCCGGTGTCGCGCACGTGCAGTCGTCCGTCGGCCGAGAACGATCCGTGCACGCGCACGTAGTGCACTTTGCCATCGGGCTTGCGTGGAATCGGCGCATCGAGCACGGCGCGAACCTTCGGTCGAAGGAGGTCGCGCGTATGCCCCATCATCTTGCGCAGCGCGGGCCGAGCCAAGAGCTCGTAGCTGATGAGCGACGAGACCGGATTGCCCGGCAAGCCGAAGATCGGCACGTCGGTGCCACTCGACGTCTTCCACAATCCGAACGCGAACGGTTTGGCAGGCTTGATTGCGAGTTGCATCCAGTGCATCTGCGCGTGTTGCGAGAGGACTGCCTTGACCACGTCGAAGTCGCCCATGCTCACTCCGCCGCTCGTGACGATCGCGTCGCACCGTTCGACGGCGCTCTCGAGCACCTCGAGGAGCGTGTCCTCGTCGTCGCGCACGACGCCGAGGTTGTCGACATCACAACCCGTGTCTCGGATCATGCGATCGAGCATCGTCAGGTTGCTCTCCCGAATCTGACCGGGCTTCAGTGCGGAGCCGTCGATGACGAGCTCGTCTCCAGTGGACAGCAGAGCGACCCGGGCACGCGCGACCGACTTCACCCGTCGAGCGTTGATGCTCGCGAGCACGCCGATCCCTGCAGCGTTCAGCACCTGCCCGGCACGGAACACGGTCGATCCAGCCACCACATCGCTTCCCTCTTCGCGAATCGCGCCGCCGGGTTGTGCTGCCTTGGTGAGTTCCACGAGGTCGACGTCCACCATCGTCGAGTCCTCGACCATCACGACGCTGTCGACTCCCGGTGGGATGACCGCTCCCGTCATGATCCGGACGGCTTCACCCGGTCCGACCGACACATCTGGAGCCGCACCGGCCGCGAGGGTTCCGACCACGCGGAGCCGCACGGGAACGCTCGATACGTCCGTGCTGCGAACGCCGAACCCGTCGACTGCGGAGTTGGCAAATGGCGGAACATTCTCCGTGGCGACGACGTCTTCTGCGAGGACGCGACCGACCATGTCGCGACCCTCGACGTCGACGATCGGCAGGGTTCGACAGGCTTCCAGCACCTGCGTGCGCGCATCGTCGATGGGGATCATCTCAACAGACGGTACCGCCACCTGTGAGACTTATGAAATGTCGGCGTACGCGTCACTCCCGGCGAGCGGACACCATGCTTCGTGGTCGACGTGGGACTCCGCGCACGTTGCCAAGGTCAACCTCGTCTGGGAAAACGAGGGCTGGACCGCCAACTGCGAGTTGTCGAGGGAGCGTGCCCAGGTCGTGATCAGGTTGTCTGCGTCGTGGATGGTGCAACAGTTCATCCTCTTCCGCGACCTCGACGAGCCGGACTTGTGGCTCGCCACCGATGGGCACGGCCGTTGGGGCGAGATGAACGGTGCGCACCGCACCGAACTCGACGGCTGCGTTGACGTGGACATCGCGGGCATCCCCTTCACGAACGTGATCCCGATCAGGCGACTGCCACTGCACGTCGGCCACAGCGCACGACAGAACGTGATCGCCGTCGACCTCGAGACGCTCGGCGTGACCGTCGCCCCCCAGACCTACACCAAGGTCGCGGAGGCGACGTGGCGTTACACCAGCCTCGCAACCGGTGCCGAGGTTGACGTGGACGTCGATGAGTTCGGGTTCGTCCTCGACGAAACCGATGCGTTTCGACGAACTACTCGATGATCGCCTGATAGACGAGGCTGCGCAGATACGGGCGAATCGGGTGCGTCGTGGAAGGCACCAGCTGGGTGAAGAACATCGCGGTCACTTCCTCTACTGGGTCGACCCAGAACGCGGTCGATGCCATCCCGCCCCAGCTGTAGGTGCCGTTGGGGCAGGCGACCTTCGTCTTGGCCTGGTCGATGACGACCGCGAAGCCGAGTCCGAACCCGAGCCCGTTGTAGAAGATCTCGTCCCCGAGTGGTCGACCCCAACTGGAGATGTCCGCGTTGTTGGGGAGGTGGTTCATCGTCATCAAATCGAGCGTCGTCGGCGAGATGATGCGCGCACCTTCGAGTTCGCCACCGTTCTCACACATCTGCAGGAACCGCCAGTAGTCGTACGGCGTCGACACGAGCCCGCCTCCACCGGAGAAATACGTCGGCTTGCGCAACGCGATCTGCTCCGTCGTCGCTCCTCGACGCGCCTTGCGCGTCATCGTGTCGGCGATGTACAGAGCGGCCATGCGGTCGTGCTTGGACTCCGGTGCCCAAAAGGCCGTGTCGTGCATCTTGAGCGGGGCGAAGATGCGCTCCTCGAAGAAGCGATCGAGCGACATCCCCGAGACGACCTCGACCACACGACCGAGGACGTCTGTGGCGACCGAGTAGTTCCACGACGAACCCGGATGGAACACGAGCGGCAGCGCCGCGTAGCGATCGCAGATCTGCTCGAGGCTGTCAGCCTGCGGAATCCCGTAGTCGAACCCGGCACGGCGATACATGTCATCGATCGCGTCGTAATAGTTGAAGCCGTACGTGAGACCTGCGGTGTGCGTCAGCAGATGCCACACGCGCATCGGTTCGCGCTGCGGCTCGGTCAGCGGGGCGAGTGAGGATCCGCCACGGAACACCCGCGTGTCGCCGAACGACGGGATGAATTCGCGCACCTCGTCGGTGAGCTGCAGCTTGCCCTCCTCCACGAGCATCATGCACGCCACGGACGTGATCGGCTTGGTCATCGAATAGATCCGATACATCGTGTCGGCGGCTACCGGGAGAGAATCCTCGACGTTGCGCATGCCGTAGTGACTGACGTGCGCGAGCTGGCCGTAGCGGGCGACTGCCACGCTGTACCCAGGCAGCCTGCCGTCGTCCACGTAGGCGCGGAAGTGATCGTCGATTCGCGCAAGGCGCTCGCTCGACATGCCGACTTCTTCCGGACGAATCGTTGCCGTGATCTGTGCCATCGTCATCTCCCCTCGAGGCCTGCGGGCAAGGCTACGCCCCTCGAGGTCCGCTATCGAAAGCGGGATTCGAGCCAGGTACGCAGTCGTGGGCCGACGTCGTCGCGCCGCAGTGTGAGCTCGATCACGGTTTCCAGCCAACCGAACGGGGTGCCGGTGTCGTGACGCTCGATGTCACTCACTATTCCCGATAGCGCGCCGTCGAGCGCGCGGGCCAGGAGCGCATCGGTGAGCTGGATCTCGCCGCTCGGTGCCGGCGCGAGGTGGTCGAGGACGTCGAAGATCCCGGCATCGAGGACGTATCGACCGATGATGATGATGTCGCTCGGCGCCTCTTCCATTCGCGGTTTTTCGACGACTCCGGTCACCTGTACGACGCCACGGGAATCTGGAGCCGCGGTCGTCGTCACGCAGCCGTAACTGGAGACATCCTCCCGAGGTACGCGCTTCAATCCGACGACGCTCGACTGCGTCGACTGATGAAGTGCGGCTAGTTCAACGAGCAGCGACGAGTCCCCCATGATCTCGTCGGGCAACAGCACCGCGAAGGCTTCATTGCCGACGGCGTTGCGTGCACACGCGATGGCGTGCCCGAGACCTCGAGGCTGGTCCTGGTAGACCACAGACGTCCTGACCGAGGTTCCGATGCGGGCGAGACGCTCCGCAAGTTCTTCGCGACCGCTCGCGGCCACCCTGCGCACGACGTCGGTTGACGGCACGAGATAGTGCTCGAGGCCAGGCTTGGCGACGTTGGAGACGATCACGAGGTGCTCGATTCCTGCGCCGATCGCCTCATCCATCACGTATTGCAACGCCGGCGTGTCGAAGATCGGCATCAATTCCTTTGGCACCGACTTGGTGGCTGGAAGGAACCGTGTTCCGAGTCCCGCGGCGGGGATCACAGCAGTGCGTATCGCCACGAATGCATCCTAGAATTTCTCCCACCATGCCGACGTACGTCTACAAATTCCTTGAAACTGGCGAAACCATCGAGGTACAACAGGCGTTCACCGACGAGCCACTGACCGAGCTCGTCCACCCCGTCGACGGAAAGATGAAGGCGGTGAAGAAGGTCTTCACCCCGGTCGGAGTGTCGTTCAAGGGTGGCGGTTTCTACAAAACCGACAGCCGTGGATCGTCGAGTTCGACGTCCAGCTCGACGTCCAGCTCGACGACGACCACCCCCGCGAGCACCACGACGACGGCGAGTGAGTCGGCCACGTCCACACCCGCCGCCACGACGACCCCGGCATCCTGACCACTCCCGCACACACATCGCGGTGTGCAGCTCCTCCCCGCGCGTGCGGCCACGCTCCTCACCCGTGCGACGAACGGCGTCTCCGCGATGCTCACGTCCATTGCGCGATCGCAGCGACTGCAATTCGTCGTCCTCGGCTGCGGCCTCACGATGGTCGCGACCACGTTGGTTGCCGATCATCGACGTGTCGAGAGTGAACTTGACGCCCTTGGCGACCGCGTCGTCGTCTACGTCGCCGCTACGGACATCGACGCAGGAGACACACTCGACCAGACCAACGTGACGTCCACGATCGTCCCACGTCGGTTTCGACTCCCGACCGCCCTCGACGACATATCAGGACTTCTCGCGTCGCATCACCTCCTCGCAGGCGACCTCCTCACCCGTTCGAACACGACTCGATCAGGCGCCACGACCATTCCGATCGGCTGGCGCGGGCTCACGATCGATGCTGGTCCGCTCGCCGAGCGCCTCACACCCGGCATGGCCGTCGACGTGATGGCCAACGGCACCTTCCTCGTCGAGGGCGCACTCGTGATCGACGTCGTCAAGGACGGACATTCGACGTTGATCGCGGTTCCCCAGGAGCGCGTCGTTGCGGTTGCCGATGCAGCATCGGTGGGACTCGCCGTACTGGCGATTGCGAGCTAGCGAACCGACGTTGCGAGCAACACGAGCACGCCGACACCTACGGCGACTCGATACACCACGAACCCGGTGAATCGACGAGTGCGCAACAACTTGATCATCGACCACATGGCGAACCAACCCGAGATTCCCGAGGCAACGATGCCGACGACGAGCGCTGAACCCAGGCCGTCAGGGATTCCGTCCTTGGCGAGCGATCCGAGTTGCAACACGACGGCCGCAGCGATCACGGGGATGCTCATCATGAAACTGATGCGTGCAGCGGCGTCCCTGCTGAAGCCGACGACGCGGGCCATCGAGATGGTGATGCCCGAGCGCGACGTGCCCGGGTTGAGCGCGAGGACCTGCGCACAGCCCGTCAACATCGCGTCACGCAGCCGATAGTCCTCGAGCGTCCGCTCTCCGCTGCGACGGTCAGCCCACCACAGCACGCCGCCGAACACGATGAGCGATACCGCGATCGAACCGGCGCCTCCGAGCGAGGCGGTGATCCAGTCCTGAGCGACGACACCAACGAGACCCGCGGGTATCGCCGACGCGACGAACAACCACGCGGCCCTGCCGGTGGGAGATGCTCGTCGTGGACTGCGCAGGGCCGCCAATCCGCCGGCGATATAGCGACCGAGCTCGCGCCGCACGTAGAACACGACCGCGACGAGCGTGCCCAGGTGCAACGCCGTGTCGAATGCTTTGGAGACCGACTCGTCGGCGATGTCCTTCCAGCCGAACAGCCACGGAACGAGTTCGAGGTGTCCACTCGAGGAGATCGGAAGGAACTCGGTCAGCCCCTGGACAATTCCCAGGACGAGGGCATGCAGGAGGGGCACCGAGGACGAGGTTACTGACCGCTCATCGTGACATCGCGGATGACGAGCGAGAGTCCAGCTGCACGCGATGGCAACCAGTCGACGTCTCCACCGATCGCGACGATGTCGAGCAACATCCGTTGCAACGTGCTCGCGATCGTGAATTCACGAACCGGTTCTCCCAACGCCCCGTTTCGAATCATCATCCCCGACGCACCGGTCGAGAAGTCTCCCGAGATGGGATTCACTCCGCTGTGCAAACCAGACACCATCTGGATGAGCACTCCCTCGTCGACGTCGGCGATCAACTCCGCTTGTGTCTTCGTCCCCGGAACGAGCTGCATCGCGAGACACCCGACGCCCGGCGTCGAGGCGAAACCGCCTCGCGTGGCGTTCCCCGTGCTCGAAGTCGACATGCGGCGAGCGCTGTAGGACGACTGCACAAACTTCTTCAGCACGCCGTTTTCGATCAGCACGTTGCGTCGCGCCGCAAGTCCCTCGCCGTCGATGTCGGTTGCCGTGTAGGCGAGCGGATTGGTCGGGTCATCGACGAGCGTGATGCGTGGATCAGCGACGACGTCGCCGAGTCGATCCGCGAACAAGCTGCGCCCCTTGGCAACGTTCTCGCCGTTCAACGTGCTCGACAGCACACCGAGGAATTGTGAGGTGACGAATGGATCGAGGACGACCGTCGTTCGCTTGCTCGGAGGCTTGGATGCGCCGAGCAACCGAGTCGCTCGCTCGGCGGCCTCACGGGCGGCCCGCGACAAGTCGAACTCCTTCGGCGAGTCGCCGACTGAATAGCCAAAACCGGTCTGGGTCTCGTCTGCATCGTCGGCGAGCGTGGAGACCGAGACGTAACAGGAATTGCCCCGACCGCTCTCACGGATGCCGGTCGTCGTGGAAACGGCGACTTCACCCCACCCGTCGTCGTAGTTGGACTCCTCCACCCGCACACGTGGATCCATCCCGAGCGTCAATCGCTCGAGTTCCTTGGTCAGGGCGATCTTGTCGGCAGTTGGATATAGCGCGAGATCCTCATCCCAGAACTTCTGCGGGATCTGTTCCACGCCGTCGGGCAGGGCGAGGCCCGCGAATTCATCCGGAGTGCCGAATGCAACGTTGTCACGGGCGTCGGCGAGTACTTCCGCGATTGCCGAGGGATCGAGCGTTCCGGCGTAGGCGAAACCGGTGCGACCATCGCGGATCACACGGATACCCACGCCTTCGCTCTGGGCGGAGACGAAATGTTCGACTTCCCCTTCGTAGACACGAATCGCGGTCTCGCCACCGCGACTGACGTAAGCCTCGATCTGCTCGCCGGGCTGAGCCGCCGAGACGACGCGGTCGGCGATCTCCTGCAGCTCGGGAACACCAATGGTCATGCGGCTGTTCCACCAATCGTCATGGACTTCACGCGCAGCGTCGGGCAACCGTCACCGACGGGAACACCTTGGCCGTCCTTGCCGCACGTGCCCGGTCCACCCATCGCGAAGTCATTGCCCAGCAAGTCGATGTCCTTGAGCACCTGTGGCCCATTGCCGATCAAATTGCCCTCACGAAGCGGTTCGGTGATCTCGCCGTTCTCGATGAGATACGCCTCGACCATGCCGAAGACGAAGTCACCGCTCGCAGTGTCGACTTGTCCGCCACCGAGTTTGGCGACGTACACCCCGTGTTCGGTCGCGCGAATGATGTCGTCGGGGTCCTCGGTGCCCGCCTTCACGAACGTATTCGTCATGCGCACCATCGGAAGGTCGGCATAACTCTGACGACGGCCGTTCCCGCTCTGTGGTCGACCTTCGCGTCGCGCACGGATGTAGTCCCACATGTAATCGGTGAGGACACCGTTTTCGATCAACGTATTGGATTGCGTCGGATGGCCTTCGTCGTCGATGCCGATCGCGCCCCACTCACCCGCCATCGTTCCGTCGTCGACGACGGTCACGAGCGGCGAGGCGACGAGTTGGCCGACCTTGTCGCGATACACGCTCGCACCCTTGCCGACGAGATCGGCCTCGAGGCCATGTCCGCACGCCTCGTGGAACAACACTCCGCCCGAGCCTTGCTTGATGACGACCGGCATCGCGCTCGACGGTGCGGGGCGGGCCTTCAGTTTCGTCAACGCCTGACGAGCGGCCGCCATCGCCAGTTCCTCGACGTCGTTCTCGTCGAACACCTCGAAACCGATCGTGTGGCCCAGCGATTGATAACCGGTCTGCATCCCCGCATCACCGTTGGCGATCGCGCTGATGCGGAACAGTGTGCGGACCTGGGTGTCTGCGCTGAACACGCCGTCGGAGTTGGCGACGAGGATCCGCTTGATGGAGTCCCCATACCCGGCTGACACCTGCACGATGGCCGAGTCGAGCGAGCGCGCAGCGTCGTTCGCACGCAAGAGGAGCGCGACCTTCGTCGCCTTGGCAACGGTGTCGGGCGCCGTGCGCACGGTGTTCACCGGATGACGCAAGAGCGGTTGCAGCGCGACCGTGTGGATGCCTCCATCGCCCTGCCGGGCAGCTTGCGCCGCGGCTTCTGCTGCAGCGAGCAGTCCCCGTTCACTGAGGTCAGACGTGTGGGCAAAACCCGTCGTCTCACCCGCGATTACCCGGATACCCGCTCCACGATCACGCCCACTATTGACCTGTTCGACCTTGTTGTCGTCCAGGCCCGCGGAGGTCGAACGCTTGTCCTCGACGAAGATCTCCGCAAACTCCGCCCCCGTACTACGGCCCTTTGCGAGGACGCGAGAGACGACTTCCGGATCGAGGAGTGGGGATTCGGTCACTGACATGCGCCACAGCCTACTGAGGTGGTCGTGAGCGACTCAGTCGAGCGCTCAATCGCCAATACGATGAACGACGTGCAACAAGCGGCCTCCACATCGACGGTGGTCGTCCCGCGCCACCACCGAACGCTGTGGTGGAAGGAAGTCCTCATCATCGGCACCTTCTACGCGCTGTACACGCTGATCCGCAACCAGTTCGGCTCGGCGCTCGTCAAGGGTGTCGAGATCCCTCTGCACGCCTTCACCAATGCTGTTCGCGTCATCCGCATCGAGCGGGCGCTCGGGCTCTACCACGAGGAGACCATCCAAGACTGGTTCCTCCCACACACGTGGTTCATCAAGACGATGAACACGTATTACGGCACGGCGCACTTCTTCGTCACGCTCGCGATCTTCCTCGTGCTCTTCAAGAAGCGTCCGGACGTTTTCGGTCAGTGGCGTAACACGCTTGCGGCAATGACGGGGCTCGCGCTCATCGGATTCGTCCTCTTCCCGCTCATGCCACCCCGCCTCCTCGACGCACCGTGTCCCGACGTCGGCCACGGTGGGGCGTGCATCCCCCACGAATTGCGCAACTACAACGGCGCGGAGAACTTCGGGTTCGTCGACACGATCGCCGAATTCGGCGGACCATGGGCTTTCGATCAAGGTCCAGGTGCGACGTTGTCGAATCAATACGCAGCGATGCCATCGCTGCACATCGGATGGTCGACGTGGTGCGTGTTTGCGATGTGGCCACTCGCGAAGCGTCGTTGGATTCGCACGTTGCTCTTCCTCTACCCCGCGACGACACTCCTGTGCATCGTCGTCACCGGAAATCACTTCTGGCTCGACGGACTCGGTGGTCTCGTCGTCTTCGGTGTCGGCTTCGTGATCGGCTCATGGCTCCATCGCTGGAATCATCGCCGACTAGATGCACGGATGGCTTCTCACCCCGCTCTGTAGCGCAGGTAGCGTGGTGAGCCATGGCGCTCGCCGACATCACACAGCCCAGCGACCTCCGCGGTCTGTCGAGCGCACAGATCTCCGAACTGGCTGATGAAATCCGTCGGTTCGTCGTCGATGCAGTCGCCGAAACCGGCGGACACCTCGGGTCGAACCTCGGCGCGGTGGAACTCACCCTCGCCCTCCACCGGGTCTTTGAATCTCCGACCGACGCAATCCTGTGGGACACCGGTCATCAGGCGTACGTGCACAAGATCGTCACCGGTCGCCAAGCCGGCTTCAGCAAGCTCCGCCAAGCCGGCGGCATCTCCGGCTACCCGAGCCGCGAGGAGAGCAAGCACGACTTCATCGAGAACAGCCATGCCTCCACGGTTCTGAGCTACGCCTATGGCCTTGCCGTTGCCCGCGACTCGGGTCAACGCAAGGACCTGCGCAACATCGTGGCCGTCATCGGCGATGGCTCGATGACGGGCGGCATGGCGTACGAAGCGTTGAACAACCTCGGCCACAGTGGCAAGCGAGTGATCATCGTGTTGAACGACAACGGGCGTTCCTATGCGCCGACGATCTCCAACCTCACTCAGGCGGGAAACGCCGAGTTGCCCTCGAACCACACGGGGCCCGTCGAGCGACTCACCGAGACGCTGTCACACAAGTTGACGGACATCCGACTCAATCCCGTCTACGTACGGCGACAGCGCAAGCTTGAGAAGTTCCTCAAGGAACTTCCGCTCATCGGCCCGCAGGCCGAACGCGGACTCGAGGCGATCAAGGCTGGTGTGCGCGAATTCCTCCAGCCACCGGCATTCTTCGAGGCGCTCGGCGTGCGATACATCGGCCCGATCGACGGCCACGACATCGAAGCGATGGAACACGCCTTCGATTCGGCGAGCCAACGAGTCGAGGAAGGACCGATCGTGATCCACGTCATCACCCAGAAGGGTCGCGGCTATCTGCCCGCAGAAGATGACGACGAGAAACACCTCCACGATGCGCCAGTGTTCGATCCTGCCGTCGGTCCCCCGAAGGCCGGCCCGACCGGATACACGCAAGCATTCGCCGACACGCTCATCGATCTCGCCACGAACGATCCGCGCATCATGGCCATCACCGCTGCGATGCCCGGACCGACCGGACTGATCGCATTCCAGCAGCACTTCCCCGATCGCTTCTTCGACGTCGGCATCGCTGAACAGCACGCGGTGACCGCCGCGGCCGGCATGGCACTCGGAGGGCTGCGCCCGGTGGTCGCGTTGTATTCAACGTTCCTCAACCGCGCGTGGGACCAGGTCGTCTATGACGTCGCGCTCCACCGACTACCCGTGTTGTTCTGTCTCGATCGTGCCGGAATCACCGGTGACGACGGTCCGAGCCACCACGGCATCTACGACATGGCACTCCTCGCAAAGGTCCCCGGTATGCGCGTGCTCGCGCCGTCGAGTGCGCAGGACTTGCAGCGGATGATGGCCGATGCGATCGGCATGCTCGATGCTGGCCCGGTCGTGATCAGATATCCGAAGGGCACCGCGCGCAACGTTGCGGAACACGACGTCGGAAGCGGTCTGAACGCCCGCAGGCTCGTGGCACCTGCGACTCCACGAGCATGCATCCTCGCGGTCGGCAAGATGGTCGCAGCGTCACTTGATGCCGCGAAGACCTTGGAGTCGCGCGGTATCCCCACGACGGTGTGGGACGTCCGTTCCTGTGCCCCACTCGACCAGGCCATGATCGATGACGCAGCACGACATTCGATCGTCGTCACCATCGAGGACGGAATCCGAGATGGCGGAATTGGAATGACGATGGCAGATGCGGTTCACCATGCCGCAGGTGGCGAGCATGCGAGCGTGCACGTGCTCGGCATTCCGACGCAGTTCATCCCGCACTCGAAACCCGACGCGATCCTGGCACGACTCGGCCTCGACGCGAACGGCATCGTCGAGCGCATCGCCAGCGCGTCGAGCTGAAGTCGTGGCCAAGTCAAGACCGCTTAGTTCGCTCTGGCAACTCGATGCGAACGTCGCGCATCTGAATCACGGCTCCTTCGGGGCAGTTCCCCTCGACGTACAGCTCGTGCAGGAGTCGTTCCAGAAGCGCATGAACACCAATCCCAATCGTTGGTTCCGCTCTGAACTTCCAGACCTGATGGTCGGCGCGCGACACATCACCGCGTCGTGGTTGGGCGTCGACGCGGGAGATTTTGCATTCGTGCCCAATGCGGGCCAAGGGGTAATCACCGCGGTGCAGTCACTCGTCAATCACGTCAAGGCCCAGCATCACACCGCACACCTCGTCGACACGTCACTCGGCTACGGCGGCGTGACGCGCGGTCTGCAACACGTCGCGTCACGAAGCGGGGCAACGTACGTCGATGCGCTCCTCACCTATCCGGTCGACCTCGATGCATCCGTCATCGCGGGCCGCATCCGCGAGCATCTCCGTCAAGCTGAGGCACCGACGATCGTCGTGCTCGACCACATCACCTCAGAAACGGGACTGCTCCTCCCCGTAGCCGAGGTCATCTCCGACATTCGCACCAGCCACCCAGGCACCCTGTTCGTCATCGACGGCGCACACTCCGCGGGCATGTTGCAGCGACCGATTCCCGACGGCTGCGACGTCTGGGTCGGGAACCTGCACAAGTGGCTGTGTGCGCCGCGCCCTGCAGCAGGTCTCGTCTGTCGCAATCCAAAACTGCGTGCCGCACTCGCACCACTGGCACCGTCGTGGGGCTTCGAGGACGGTTTCCCCGCCTCGTTCGACTGGCAAGGGACCGCGGATTACTCGTCGTACCTGTCGGTGCCGGCGGCCATCACCTTCCAGGAGCAGTGGTCATGGAGCCTTCGCGACGACCACAACAGAAGCGTCGTCGATGCCGGAGCAGAGCTCCTGCGTCGGGCGTGGAAGGTCGACCCCCATGTGGAGTCTTCGCGCGAGGCCCCATGGATGAGGATGGTCAAGACTCCGTCCAGCCGCCCACTCGCCAAAGCCGAACTCGATGCCACGATCGAGCGCGCCGGACGTGAATTGAAAGCCGAGTGCGTACTGATGAGCGTCGGAAATTCGACCTACGTGCGCCTCTCCGCGCACATGTACAACGAAGTCGACGACTACAAGGCCCTGATCGGCCTCACGAGCCTGCTGCCCTAGCGGTCTCAGTCCACGCCTGGCGCAACATCCGCACCGCCACGGATATCAACAGAACCGCAAACAGCGCGTTCGAGAGCGTGTCCGACATCCGCGCGGAGACCCATGCGCCGACGATTGCCATCACGACACCAGTGATCCCGATGACCACTGCAGACGAAAGATCGACGTTTGCTTTCGACCTGTTGCGCAGCGTTCCCATGAGCGCGGTCGGGATGATCACTGCGAGCGAGGTTCCCTTGGCCACCACCGATGGAATGCCGAACACCACGGCCATGATCGGCACCATGATCGCGCCGCCCCCGATGCCCAAGAGGCCAGAGAGTGCACCGGTGGCGAGTCCGACGAGGACGTAGGCAACCGCGAGGACGAAGGTGATGTCGCTACGCCCGTCTCCATTGACGGTGAAGAACAATCGAACGCCGACGACGACGAGGACGATCGAGAAGATGAGTGCGAGATTCCGCTTGGAAATGACCGCAAGCAGCGACGCACCGACGAACGCTCCCGCCAGTGCGCCGAGCGCAAGCCACAGCGCGACCGGCCAATCGACGTGTCCGTGCGCCCAGTAGGTGGCAAGGCTCGCGACTGCGATCGGAAGCACCGCTGCGAGCGACGTGCCGTGCGCACGACGCTGCTCCATCTTCACGAAAATCATGAGCCCGGGTACGACGAGGATCCCTCCGCCGACACCGAAAACTCCCGAGAGGAAGCCAGCCCCGAGCCCGACGACGAGCAACAGAATTCGATCGCGGCTGCTCATGTGCACGTTCCTATTGTGGTCGGTCAACGATCGCGAACCATCATTGCGACGATGTGCACCGCCTGCGCGTGGACGAGTGCCTCATCGGTGGAAACCGTTGCGCCCAATTCGACGACGAACGCAGCGCTCCCCGTCAGCGTCGAGCGCTGCCACGTCGCGGCGACGCCCGTGTACGTTCCACCCGTGATCCGTTTGATGGGAATTCCCGTCAATTGCGAATACTTCTCCCGGAGGGAGCCCTCGAATCCCGTCCCCGGCGAAATCATGTTCAGGTCCTGGTGGTACCAGATGCCGAGGACCGGCTTGATTTCACGCATGAACTTCACGATCGCTTTCGTCTCGGGCTCGGAGGCACGCTTTGAGCCCGAGTACTGCCAATACCCCGGCTTGCCCATCGGTGCCCACGCATACGGGAAGTTCCTGTTCAAGTCGACTTGATTCGCGTTCCCACGTCGATCGAGTGCAGTTCCGTCGGGGTTCATCGTCGGGATGACCCACAACTCGACTCCACGTGGCGCACTCATTCGAAGAAGCTCGTCGGTGATCTGTAATCCCGCAGCTTCATTCCCGTGGATCACCCCGATGACGACGACCGGTGTGCCTCCTTTGGCACCCATGCGATAGGCCTCGATCTCCCGACCCTCGACAGACGTTCCGATGACACGGCGTTCAAGAATCGGATCGATCTGCGCAGACACTCGATGAGGCACGCCACAGGCACACGCGAACGCAACGACGAGCGCAAGCTTCGCCGCTCGGCGCACGACTACTTCGACCAGACGAGCTTGTTCTTGACCTTCTTGCATGTCAGCGTCACAGAGCCAGACTTCGCCTTCGCGCCAAGTTTCGTGCACGAGGCGCCCTGCTTCGGTGACGCGACCGTCACTTCACTCGACCCAGAACCGAGAGTCAAGGTGCCCCGAGCGATGGTGTAGTCCTGATCCATCGGCGATGCAGACGTTGCGTAGTAGATGCGAAAGACGTTCGGTGAAACCTCGTATCCCGTCGGATCCAGTCGGCGACGATCGGCCTTGGTCACCTCTTGCGGCGCCGACCAGCTCAGTCCATCGCTCGACGTGGTCACGAACAACTGCTGCATCCCGTTCCCACAGCCAGGGCCGTTGGAGGTGATCATCAACCAATCGCCGTCCTTCGCGCGAAGCACTTCGGTATCGACGTACCCACCTTCGAGTCGGTAGCCCGACTCCTTCGTGAAGGAAATGCCGTCATTCGAGATGTACGAAACGACCTTCTCTGGGCACGAACTCGTCGTCACGGGCGAGACGACGAGGTACACGCGCACACGGCCATCCGGCAGCACGACGGCATCCGGAACGCCCCATGCCTTTTCGTTGTTCGAGACGGCGACATCCGCAGCGATCGCGGTGGTTGGGCCGACACCGAGACATGCCGACGTGAGACATGCCCCGGACACGACGGTCTTCGTTCCCGCATTCGGAGACATCTCCACGTAATAGGCCCGACGGGTGCCATTGGCGAGAGTAACTGCGGTGAAATCGTTTCCGAGGCGACTGCCGAGCGCGACTTTCGTACACACGCCACCGTCAGTGCAGTCGGACGCGACGGTGCCTTCGGGACCGCCTGGATACCAGAGTCGATCGTTCGAGCCGACGCGCTCGACGTGTGGGGAGACTCCCGAAAGACCAAGCGAGACGGAGTCCTGAGTGAATCCCCACGATGTAGCTGCCGACGACGGCGAAGCAATCGCCGCACTCGACGCAACGATTCCCAAAGCGATGAGTACCTTCAGTGCGCGCATGCGATGCCTCCCCCGAGCACGAATGAATTCGTCACATCATAAAAGACGACGCTCTGGCCAGGCGCAATGCGTCGCTGGGCCTCACTCCACTCCACTTCGACGGTTCCGTCGCCAATGATGCGCACGACCGCCGGATGAGGCGTGCCATGCGCGCTCGACTGCACCAAAACGTCCGGCGTCGACGCAATGCGCGCTTCGTCCGAGCCATACGCCCAGGTCACGCCTTCGACGAGTTGTGACCCGCAAGAGAGTCGTGACTCGTCACCGATCACAACGCGCGAGGCGTCGGTATCGACGTCGACCACGTACTGCTTCGGCTGTCCGCCCTGGATGCCGATTCCGCGTCGTTGCCCGATCGTCACGAGTTCGATCGCCTGGACGCTTCCTGCGACCACGCCGTCTTCAGTCACGACTTGTGCCGGCCTGAAGGGAATTCGCTTGCCGAGGAACGACTCGCGCCCGCCGGTCTTGCTAATGAAGCACACGTCCTGGCTGTCTGGCTTGGTTGCGGTCCGCAGGCCGAGTTCGATGGCACGCTCCCGTACCGCGGCCTTGGTGAGATGGCCGACGGGAAAGAGTGTGTAGGACAATTCAGACTCGTCGATCATGTACACCACGTAGCTCTGATCTTTCGCCTCGTCAGCACCGCGGTGGACGCGCAAGTTCCCTGCATCGTCCGGAGCTATTCGCGCATGATGCCCGGTGGCGACGGCATCGAAGCCAAGTTGACGCGCCCGCTCACTCAAGCGGTCGAACTTGAGGTGTCGATTGCACTCGATGCACGGGTTCGGTGTCAGTCCGTGGACGTGTGCGGCGACGTACGGCTCGACGACGTGGGTGTCGAAGTCATCGGAGAAGTTGAACACCAGGTGATCGATGCCGAGCTGCTGGGCGACACGGCGGGCATCGTCGACGTCGCTCACGGAACAACAGCCCGTGTCGCTCTCGCCTCCCCAGAGGCGCATCGTCACTCCGACGACGTCGTGCCCTTGAGCCTTCAGTTCTGCTGCGGCGACCGATGAATCGACTCCACCGGACATCGCAACGAGGACCTTCATCCCTCCAAGGCTACGGGGCACCGACTGGCAGAAGGTTCACTTGCGCAGGTGCTGGACCGCGCCGACGACCACGCGGATCGCATGATCGACGTCGGCGTCGCTCGTCGTGTGGCCGAGGCTCATCCGCAGCGAGCCCTTGCTCCACCTCCGCTCGATCCCCATCGCGGCGAGCACGTGTGACGGCTCCATCGCTCCGCTCGCACATGCAGATGCCGCGGAGGCAAAGACGTCCTGTTCGTCAAGCAGGAAGAGCAGGGACTCGTTCTCCACGTCGGCAAAGCACAGGTGCGCGATTCCTGGCACCCTTTGTTCGCGGGGAACGGTCTCGAGGCAGTCAGCAACTTGCGCACGAATGTCGTCGACCAATCGATCGCGCAACTTCGTCACTCGCTCGGTCTCCTCAACCCTCGATTCCGATGTCTCGCGCAACGCGACTGCGGTCGCGACGATGCCGGCGACGTTGTGGGTCCCACTTCGGCGGTCCCGTTCTTGTCCACCACCGAGGATCAACGGATCGAGTTCAATGCCTGAGCGTTGCATCATCACGCCCATTCCCTTCGGGCCACCGAACTTGTGGGACGACAGCGTGAGCACATCCACGAGCGGAGCGATCTCTGCCAGGTCGACCCAACAAGCTGCCTGAACCGCATCGGTATGGAGGACTGCGTCTGGCGCGTGTTCGCGCACGATGCGAGCGACGTCACGCAGCGGGGTAATCGATCCCACTTCATTGTTCACGGCCATCACCGACACAACCGAGACTTTCGTCGTTGCCGTCGCAAGGACATTCTCGAGGGCTTGGAGATCGATTGTCCCACTGGTCGTCGTTGGCACGACCGATCCACCATGGTGCTCGACACAATGCAGGACGGCATGGTGCTCGGCGCTCGAGCACACGGCGATCCCGCCGTGCTTGGTGATCGCGCCGACGATCGCAGCGTTGTCGCCCTCCGTGCCCCCGCTCGTGAAGATCACCTCGCCGGGCTTGCAACCGATCACGCTCGCGACATCGTCTCGGGCCTCGTCGATCGCCTTTCGCGCTTCGCGAGCAAATCGGTGAGATCCGGACGGATTCGCGTACA
>CAYFJS010000018.1:0-18325 GCA_964343495.1 uncultured Acidimicrobium sp.
GCGTCGTCGGTGCCGTCGTAACCGGGCGACCACTGCGACCACAGGCGGTCGATGAACGTCATGTCGTTCGACGACACGATGTGATCACTCAGCGGATGCTGGAAGAAGAACATGTACCAACTGCGTTGGATCTGGTCTTGGTTCGTGAGGAACGCAGTGCCGAACGTGTTCCATGGCGGCACCGACATGCCCACGACGCGCGACCAGCGGGCCGGCTCCAAGATCGCGGCACCGTATGTCGCCGGCGCTCCCCAGTCGTGGCCGATGATGACCGCCCGCGAGTCCCCGCCGAGCGCTTCGTGGAGGGCGTTCGCATCCGTAGCCAGCGCGGCGGTCTGGTACGCACCGTTCGGCGCAATCGACGTCGGGGCGTACCCGCGCATGAACGGCGCGACCGCGCGGAAGCCTGCGCGGGCGAGTTCGGGGAGGAGATGTCGCCAAGAATGCGCGGTGTCGGGGAAGCCGTGCAGGCAGAGCGCGAGTGGACCCGTACCGCACGTGAGCACCGCGAAGTCGATGCCGTTCGCGCGCACCGCCCCGCGTTCGATGCTGGGTGTTTCGGCCATGGCAAAACCCTAGTTGAGTAGCATGACGACGATGTCCGAAGCGATCGACTCGAAGCACTTCCGCAATGTCTTAGGTCATCTGCCGACTGGAGTGAGTGTCGTCACCGGCGTGAATGCATCTGGCGTGCGGTGGGGGATCACGATCGGCAGCGTCGTCTCCGTGTCGCTCGATCCTCCGCTCGTCGGTTTCTTCCCGGGTGTCGGATCGACGACGTGGCCGCAGATCGCAGAGGGTGGTGGATTCTGCGTGAACGTCTTGACGGCGGCGCAGGACGAGTTGTGTTGGCGGTTCGCCAAGGAACCGACCGACGGCAAGGACCGCTTCGACGGCCTCGCCTCCCACATGTCGGCATCCGGAATGCCGGTCCTCGAGGGGACGCTCGCTCAGATCGATTGCTCGATCGAATCGGTCACTCCTGCGGGGGATCACTTCTTCGTCCTCGGTCGCGTGCGCGACCTGACGCTCGATCCGTCGGCGGGTGAAGCGATGGTGTTCTACAAGAGCGCCGTCACCAGCGTCGTGCCACCCAAGCCCCGCTGATGTGGAGCGTCGATGAGTGGTGCGCGGCGTTCGTCGGCGCCCTCTTTATCTTCTCCTCGACACAGAAGTTGATCGACTGGCGAGGTTGGCTCAATCAGTCTGCGGAACTCGGCGTACCTCGACGGCTGGCGGCCGTCGTGGCGCCTCTCGAAGGTCTCGTTGGCATTGGACTCGTCACGCAGGTGTGGTCCCGATCGCTCCTCTTCGTGTCGCTCGTGATGCTCGTGTGTTTCACGACACTCATCGCGAGCCTCCTCGCTCGTGGACGACGTCCAGCGTGCGCGTGCTTCGGCGCCGCGCGCTCGCGACCGATCTCGTGGTGGACCGTTGCACGCAACGTTGCCTTCGTTGGTGTGAACGTCGTTGCACTACTTGGCACGAGTTCTTGAGACGCCTGTAACATTCGCGCGATGCGCGTGTGGATCGACCAGGACCTGTGCACCGGTGACGGCCTGTGCATCGACCATTGCCCGGACGTGTTCGTGCAGCTGGAGGACGGAATTGCATACGTGGCCGAGCGTGGCGTTCCGTTGAACGATCCCGGCAGTTCGGGAAGTCTCGCGCGAGTCGAACAACGCAATCATCTCGCGGTCGTGAAGGCCGCCGAAGTTTGTCCGGGTGAGTGCATCTTCATCGAGCTCGATGCGCACGACTTGCCGCAGATCGAACCGGACTCTCCGCTCGTCATCCACGCGTCGTAACCCACGCACCATATTTGGTGCCGATAAGGTCTTTCCCATGAAGTGGCGTCTCGCGCTGAACGGCGCGCTCGTCATCGTCACGCTGTCGACGTCGGGTGCCGCTCGTGCGTCGAACGTCCAGCCTCAGTCGAAGGTCCGCAGCGGTGGCCCAGCCCTCCTCGTTCTCCAAGGCATCACAATCGAACGCGAGCGCCCCGCCGGCTACTCGCGGGCCGCGTTCGAACATTGGCGAGACATCGATGGTGACGGGTGTGACTCGCGCGACCAGGTGCTCAAGCGCGACAGCATCACGCTTCCGCAGGTTGACCCGATCGACTGCACCGTCATCGCCGGTGATTGGGTGTCTCCCTACGACGGTGCGCGTTGGTCGGACCCTTCGCGAATCGACATCGACCACGTCGTCGCCTTGAAGGAGGCGTGGGATTCGGGTGCATGGGCCTGGTCGTCGGCGATGCGCCGCGCATATGCCAACGACACATCCGATTCGCGAACGTTGCTCGCCGTCACCGATCGCGTGAACCAGTCGAAGAGCGACAAGGATCCGAGCAATTGGTTGCCACCGCTGAAGTCGTACCTGTGTACGTATCTCGGCAACTGGATCGCCGTGAAGGCGCGCTGGGGATTGTCTATGGATCAAAGTGAGTGGGGCAGGGTGAAGAACTTGTTGTCCACCTCCTGCCCGACGCTGACCATCGCGCCGTGGCCGGACGTGCCTGCGACTGTCGGAAGCGTTCCATCAACCACGGCACCGACGACGATTCCCTCACCGACCACGACGCGCGTTGGCCAGCCGTCGACGTCCTCGACATCGACGACATCACCGACTGCGACGAGTTCGACGTCAGCGGTCGTGTCGTCCACGACGACCTCCACGACCCAGGCTCCCTCGACCGGAAGCTCGAAGGTCTATCCGGGGGCGTGGTGTGCTCCCGAAGGTGCGACGGGCACCTATACCAACGGCAAGACATATGTCTGTTCGAAGACGAGTCAAAGCGGCACCCCATATTCAGATGGTCGTGCGCGTTGGCGCCAGGCATAGGGCGCAATCGTCGAAATTCGGCGTTAGCCTTGCGACCCTATGTCGAAGAAGACCAAGAAGCGCAAGGCGCGCCTGCGCCGCTCGAAGGCGAACCACGGCAAGCGTCCGAACATGGGGCGCGGCTAGTCACTTCGACCGGCCCTCGTCATCGACGATGGCACAACTCACCCAACTCGTCCTCGGCGGTCATTCCGCCGCGTGGTCGTCGATCGGACTCTCGTTTCGCGACGGCATCTGCTCGTTGGGCGACGTCACGCTTCGGCTCGAACCGACACTTGATCCCGGGCTGCACTCGTGGGGGATCCGCGGGTGTGCGGCTGAGGGCGACATCGACGGCATCCCAACGATTCACGACGACGACTCCGTCGACGCAACCAGCGACGCCGATTCCTCGATCATCGACGTCCTCGGCGTCGATCACGTCGTGGTGTTCACGAGCGATCTGGAGCGCACCTCACGCGAGGTGAGTCGCGTGACCGGCGAGCCGTTGAAGCGCATCCGTGACGCCGGTGGTGGAGTGCGCCAGGGCTTTCATCGACTGGGAACGGTGATCGTCGAAATTGTCGAACAACCTGAGGCGTTGCGCACTGCATTGTGGGGCTTCGTAATCACTGTCGACAACCTCGACGACGTCGCGGCACACATGGGGCCCGATGTGTTGAGCCCACCTCGGGACGCGGTGCAGCCTGGTCGACGGATTGCAGCGTTTCGAAGTGGTGTCGGGCTCGGCACCGCAGTGGCGCTGATCACGCCCGAGGCCCGACGTCAGTAGTCGTCGGCGTCCGGGTCGTTCCTGCGTGCGATGAAGGCGATTCCCTCTTCGCACGTGTCGGCGAGTGGACACCAGTAGCACGCGGTGCAGCCCCGTCGATTCGGTTCGCGCTCATTGAGTTGCACCTCGGCCATCTGGCGAATGCCATCGACGGTCTTGCGTAGTGCCGCCTGTAACACGCCCTCGGTCACTTGTTCGACTTCGGCCCGCGCGGTCTCGAGTGAATACGTCGCGAGCATGCGCGGGGCGGTTCCCGCACGAAGTGATTCGACGAGGGCGTAGAAGCGAAGTTCTTCACGGTGATTCGGATAGACACGACCGGACTTCATGTCGACGATGACCTTCGCCCCGACCGCACCGAGCGTGAGATCGGCGCGAGTCGACAGGTTGATGCGTCCGCCGAAGAGCTCGACCCGCGCGGAACTTTCGAGGACCGGACGCCACGAATTCTTCAAGGGCGGGAAGCATTCGTCGAACTTCGAATAGGCGTCTATCGCCACGCTGCGCAGCTGTGCCCGCTCGGCTGGTGCCAACTGCTCGATGAACTCCCCGGCGCTGCGCTCGTCGTCGGCAAGTTGGGCAAGCGCCTCGTCGACCACGTCCCCGGGTGTCGGCTCGCCACGCCAGTTGATGCCGAGTTCGATCGCCTTGTGCAGCACCGTTCCCTTGACGTTGCGCAGTGTCCATTCGAAGGCGTCGAGGGAGGCAACGAAGTTCGTCTCGCAACCGTGAATTGCCGTGAGCTTCCCCTTGCTCACCCACAGCGGTTTTTCGACGCTGAAGCGCTCGGCGACGTCGGCGAGCGACTCGGTGAGTTGGTCGGCCAGTCCGACCACAATCTCGTTCGGGAGCGGCTCCCAGCCTTGTGGCTTGCCGAGGGCATCGACGACGGCCTGCTGCATGGGATTGAGGGCGCCGACCGCGCCTGTGTCCGTGCTCGTCATCTCACCTCACTCTGTCACACGGGTGTGTGATGCTGTCGCCATGACGGGCGGAACCACCATGATGTTTGCTGCAGCAGCTCGGTTCCTTGCGAATGAGGCGCAGCGCTTCGGACTCGATGCGCCGGGCTTTCGAAGCCCTCCACGGACCCTCGGCGTCCAGCGCACACTTCGACGCACCGAGCACGGCGGTGTGGTTGCGGTTCTCGTCAGAGATCGTCCATTCGTCGCAGTTCTCGCCGACATGATCGAGGGTGTGATCGTCGTCAATCGTCTGACGTCGCCCGATGCGGACACGATTCGCACGGCACTCTGGGAATCCCTCGTCGAGTCGGGTTTCGTCGGCGATGACCTCGACGTGACCACCACCGATACCCGCGTAGCCTGAAGTCGGCGCCCGGGTGGCGGAATGGTAGACGCGGGGGGCTTAAACCCCCCTGACGAGAAATCGTCGTATCGGTTCGAGTCCGATCCCGGGCACAATTCGTCGTCGCTCGTTGGCGAATCTCGGCCAGAATGGAGTCGTGTCGAATCCATCGTCGTCCCCGCTTCGCGCTGCACTGGAGCTCAAGACCGACGCGATGATCCGCGATGTCGAGGCCTTCGTCAACATCGAATCGCCCTCGCATGAAGTCGATGACTTGCGCCGAAGTGCGGCGTTCCTCGCGGAGTTGATGGAACGAGTTCTTGGGTCGAAGCCGACCCTCGTCGACTCGAGCGAAGGTCCACACGTGCACTGGAAGGGTTCGGCCGACACGCGCGTGCTCGTCGTCGGGCATCACGACACCGTGTTTCCGAAGGGCACGGTCGCACGCCGAAGGTTCAGTCGGGATGGAGACGTCGCGCGAGGTCCCGGAATCTTCGACATGAAGGCCGGCATCGTGCAGGCGATCTACGGTCTCGGCGAGATCGACGAGGCCAAACACGTCGAGATCCTCATCACCGCCGACGAGGAAGTTGGTTCCTATGCTTCGCGCGAGTTGATCGAGGAGCGAGCACGCGCGACCGGTCACGTCCTCGTCATCGAGCCGTCAGCCGACGGCGGTGCGTTGAAGATCGGTCGCAAGGGTGTCGGGACGTTTCGGGTCGACATCCAAGGGCGGGCGTCGCACGCCGGTCTCGAACCTGAGAAGGGGATCAATTCGTTGATCGAACTTGCCGCGCAGGTGCAGGCGATCGCCGCGATCGCGCGACCGGAGGTGGGCACTACGGTCACCCCGACGGTCGCATCGGCGGGAACGACGGAAAACGTCGTGCCCGCATCGGCGCACATCATCGTCGACACGCGCATCAGCGAACCTGCGGAGAAGCAACGGGTCGAGGCTGCGCTGTCTGCACTCACACCAACCGTTGCTGGCGCGACGGTGTCGGTGAGTGGATCGATCAACCGGCCGCCGATGCATGAGTCGGCGGCGAAGACGTTGTTTGCGCTCGCCAAGGGAGTCGCTGACGACCTCGGCATCGCGGACCTGCGAGGAGTCTCGGTCGGCGGCGGGTCAGACGGCAACTTCACCGCGGCGATCGGCATCCCGACCCTGGATGGTTGCGGTGCCGTCGGCGGTGGTGCGCACGCCGAGTCCGAGCACATCGTGGTCTCGGCCATGGCGCAACGCGCGGCTTTGCTCGCGGGGATCGCCCGCGCGATCGTGACGTCGAACTAGTCGAGTTCGAGGAGACCGCCACTGCCGAGGGTTCCGGCGGCACGGTATTCGTCGATCTTCGATCTCGTGTCCTGGATGTCCAGGTTGCGCATGGTGAGTTGGCCGATGCGGTCGAGTGGACCGAAGGCGGCGTCCTCGACGCGTTCCATGCTCAGGCGCTCGGGGGCATAGGTGAGATGTGGACCGCTCGTCGACAGGATCGTGTAGTCGTCTCCGCGGCGCAGCTGCAACGTGACGGTTCCGGTGACGAGTGAACCGACCCAGCGCATGAGTGGCTCACGGAGCATCAACGACTGTGGATCGAACCATCGACCCTCGTAGAGGAGCCGACCGAGTCGGCGGCCCATCTGGCGATAGTTCTCGAGGGTGTTCTCGTTGTGGATCGCGGTGAGGAGTCGTTCGTAGGCGATGTGCAGGAGTGCGAGCCCCGGTGCCTCGTAGATGCCGCGACTCTTCGCTTCGATGATGCGGTTCTCGATCTGGTCGCTCATGCCGAGACCGTGGCGTCCGCCGATGCGATTCGCCTCGTGCACGAGCTCGACTTGAGACGGGAATTCCTTGCCGTTCAGCGCAACTGGCCAGCCTTCGCGAAACTCGACGGTGACGTCCTCGGCCGCGATCGACACCTGGGCATCCCAATGGGCGACACCCATGATCGGCTTGACGATGTGCATCGAAGTGGTGAGTTCTTCGAGCTGCTTGGCTTCGTGCGTCGCGCCCCAGATGTTGGCGTCGGTGGAGTAGGCCTTCTCCGCCGAATCCCTGTAGGGCAACTTCTTCGACGACAGGAACGCACTCATCTCCGCGCGACCACCCATCTCGCGCACGAAGGTCGAATCGAGCCACGGCTTGTAGATGCGCAAACTCGGATTGGCGAGCAGTCCGTAGCGATAGAACCGTTCGATGTCGTTGCCCTTGTAGGTGCTGCCATCGCCCCAGATGTCGACGCCGTCTTCCTTCATCGCCCGCACGAGCAACGTGCCGGTGACCGCGCGGCCGAGAGGGGTCGTGTTGAAGTAGGTCTTCCCGGCCGTCGTGATGTGGAAGGCACCGCACTGCAAGGCGACGAGACCCTCGTGGACGAGTTCGGCGCTGCAGTCGACGAGGCGTGCGTGTTCGGCTCCGTATTCGAGGGCGCGGTTCGGCACACCCGAGAGATCCGGTTCGTCCGGCTGACCAAGGTCTGCGGTGTAGGCGTACGGTTTGGCGCCTTTCTCACGCATCCACGCAACCGCGGCGGACGTGTCGAGTCCACCCGAGAAGGCGATGCCCACGCGTTCGCCGACGGGAAGGGCGGTCAACACCTTGGCGTTCGACGCGGCGTTATCGGGCATGGTTCAACGGTACAGACCGCGCCGAGCCAAACACGACCGCTTTAGCGTCGCTCGAGGCCGGCGAAGGTCGCAATCGCGATGAGTAGCCCACAGAAAGCGACGATGCCTTCGAGCAGTGCGACGCCGGGTGAGCGAGAAATGTCCGCGGCCGCGATGCCCGCGATAACGATCGACGCTGCGACTCCCACGAGCGGAACGAACCTGCTCGCACGAAACGCAAGGACGATGACGGCGAATGGGAGCACGAACGGTGCGAGCCACACGACGAACACCGTCGGATTCGACTCTGGTCCGATCCACCAGGCTGGTTTGCCGACGTTGCGACCGGTGACGGCCGTCGCGATGAGCGCCGCCATGACGACGACCCAGGACACGACCGCCACCTTCGCCCACGCCGAGACGAGGCGCATGCGCGGGAGTTCGGGGGGCGCTTCAACCATGATTCGTCAGGGTACAACGGGAAAGCCGGCAGTTAGCCTGATTCGCGATGTCGACGCCACGCTTCGGCCGTTTTTCCGTCTTCTTTCCGATGTGGAACGAAGAGGAGTATCTGCAGCGGGCCTTGAACGCCGCGATCGAGCTGGGTGACGAACTCCTCGCTGACGGGACCGTGGGCGACTACGAGATGATCATCGTGAACGACGCGTCTACCGACGCCACGCCTCGCCTCGCCGACGAAGCAGCGCGGGCGAATCGGCGCGTCAAGGTCGTGCACCACCCGACGAACCGAAAGTTGGGCGGGTCGATCAAGTCCGGCTTTGCCGCGGCGACCGGCGACGTCGTGTTGTACACGGATGCCGACCTGCCGTTCGACATGCGCGAGGTGCACAAGGCGCTTCGACTGATGGGGCAGTACGAGGCCGATCTCGTCGCCGCATATCGATTCGACCGCACCGGCGAGGGATACGTGCGCGTCATCTACTCGTTCTTCTACAACCTGCTCGTGCGTGTGCTCTTCGGTTGTCGCTTCCGAGACGTCAACTTCGCCTTCAAGCTCGTGCGCCGATCCGTCCTCGACAAAGTCGAACTTCACAGCGAAGGTTCGTTCATCGATGCCGAGTTGATGGTCAGCGCGCGCAAGATGGGTTTGAACGTTGTCCAGTTCGGGGTCGACTACTTCCCGCGCACGCGTGGCGTGTCGACGCTCAGCTCACCGTCGGTCATCGTCAAGATCCTGCGTGAGGCATTCGCGCTGCGCAGTTCCCTGAACGCGCTCCAATCCGGGTCATGAACGACGAGTTCTTCGACGACGCCGAGACGTCCTTCGAGCCGAGCCTCTACGACAAGTGGCGACCTGCGCTGTTCGCATTCGCGGTGTTGCTGACCGTGGTGGCCATCGCCGTCACGCGCAACTCGTCGTCCGATGGGTCGACCAACGGCTCGAATCCCGACGTCGTTGTCGATTCTTCGGGCGTTCCACGTGTGACCGTGCCACTCACGAGGACGTTGCGGGACGGAATGAAGGGCGACGACGTGCTGCGGTTGCAGGAGCGACTGGCGGAGTTGAAGTTCGATCCGGGCCCGCGCGATGGAGTCTTCGGACAGAACACGTTGCAGGCGGTGTGGGCGTTCGAGAAGTTGGTGCTGGACACACCGCGCGCGGACGCCAAGGGTGAGGTGACGCCGTCGATCTGGTCGATCATGGAGTCGGATTTGAAAATCCAGCCGCGGCGCACTTCGGACAGCCCTCGCCACGTCGAGATCGACCTCGTGAAGCAGGTGATGATCGTCTTCCAGGGGGACACGCCGACGCTGATTACACACATCTCAACTGGATCGAACGAGAAGTGGTGCGAGGAAGTGACGATCGACCCGGGTGAAGAGGGCAACAACACCCGCGAGCAGATCAAGAAGGGCATCTGCGGAGATGCCATCACACCGCCCGGGATCTTCTACTTCTACAACCGCAAGCAGGGGATGAGGGAATCGAGGCTCGGTTCGATGTACAACCCCGTGTATTTCAACTTCGGCATCGCGGTGCACGGCGCGATCCTCGTTCCGCTCAAGCCGGCATCGCACGGGTGCGTGCGCATCCCGATGTCGGTCGCGCGCTACTTTCCCGCGCTCGTGGAATATGGAGACCGCGTCTATGTCTTCGACGGTGTGAAGGAGCCGGAGGAATACGGCTCGCCACCACCGCCGTGGGACAAGCCGGACCCGAACTACACGACGACCACGTCGATTGGGCCGACGACGACCGTGAAGGGTGCTCCAACGACGACCGTCGTGCCGACGACGCTTCCGTAGTAGACAGAAGGCATGGGTCGCATCGCCTACGACGAGTTCTCGATGTTCGCGGAGAACATCGCTGAGTATTCGTTGGACGCCTCGCCGAGGCCGGTCGTCGCTCGCGTGACGACGACGCTTCCGGACGGCCGGAAGGTCTCGGCGCTGAAGTGGGGCGCGGAGCCGCCGCGACTCGTCGTGGTCCACGGCACCGCGCAGAACGCCCACACGTGGGACACCGTCGCGCTCGCGCTCGGCGTCCCGCTGCTGGCGATCGATCTGCCGGGACACGGGCATTCCGACTGGCGTGCGGACACCACTTATACGCCCCAGACACTCGCGGCAGACATCGCGCCAGTCATCGCCGAGCACGCGCCTGATGCGCGTGCCATCGTCGGGATGTCTCTCGGTGGACTGACGTGTCTCGCGCTCGCACATGCCCACCCGGCTCTCGTGCGTAGCCTCGTGATGGTCGACATCACGCCGGGCGTCACGTCGAAGAAGGCAAAAGCAGTCCTCGACTTCATCAACGGGCCGCAGAGCTTTGCGAGCTTCGACGACCTGCTCGCGCGAACCAAGGAACACAATCCGACGCGAAGTGAATCGAGTCTGCGTCGTGGCATCCTGCACAATGCCCGTCAACTGGAGGACGGCTCGTGGGAGTGGCGATACGACCGTCGTGGGCGATCGAACAACGAAAATGCACCGCATGACGGAGAGAACGAGTCGGCGTCGCCGCGGCCAGATTCACTCGTGTTATGGGAGGCGATTTCGTCGTTGCACTGCGACCTGCTCCTCGTTCGCGGTGGTATATCTCCGGTGGTCGACGATGACGACGTCGCCGAACTCAAGCGGCGCAAGCCGAATGCATCGGTGGAGATCGTCGACGGAGCCGGCCACAGCGTGCAAGGCGACCGTCCGGTCGAGCTTGCCAAGATCCTCGCTCGCTTCGGCTGAGGCGCCGACGCACCGTTAGGGTTCATTGGCATGAACCCCCTAGCGGTGCGCAAGAAGCTCGGTCGACCATGCTCCGTCGACCCGGGTGAGACTCGCAAGCGTCTGATCCTCGAGGCACGTCGCCTGTTCGCCGAGATCGGCTACGACGCGACCACCAATCGTCTCGTCGCCGATGCGGTGGGCATCACGACCGGGGCGATCTACCACTACTTCCCGTCGAAGAAGGATCTCTACATCGCCGCATTCGCAGAGGTTCAAGACATGGTCTACGACGCACTCGAGGCCGCTGTCGTCAACCACGACACCTTTTCGGGGAAGTTCTCCTCGATCCTCGACGAGCTCGCCAACATCTCGACCTCGGAGCCGTCATTCGTCGGATTCGTCGTCGGGGTCGCCGCGGAGAGCCAGCGCCATCCTGAACTCGTCCAAGATTTGAAGTCGTTGCGAATGCGAACCGTCACCTTCCTGCATGAGATCTGCGAGGAGGCGGTGAAGAAGGGCGAGGTCAACGAGGGGATCACGGGTCAGGTGCTGCACGACATGATCGACGTGGTCATTTCGGGACTCTCGAGGTTCAGTCACGTCGTCAACGACGTGCAACGACGCCGCGACGTCGTCGACGGACTCAAGCACTTGATGGCAGGTTCGGTCCTGCGCGTGCCGGTCGCTCGTTAGACCGACCCGTTCCGACTCGCCCGCTGGCTCGCAAACACGTCGGCGACGACGAAGCCGAGGCAGACCCAAATCAATGCGAAGCCGACGAATCGAGATGCGCTGACCACCTCGTCGAAGATCGCCCAACCGATGATGAAATTGATCGTCGGAACGAGGTACTGCATCGGTCCGAGGATCGTGAGCGGTGTGCGCTGTGATGCGCCAGCAAAGAGGAGGAGTGGCACGGCGGTGATCACCCCGGTGAGCACCGCGAAGACGAGCTGGATCGCATCGGCGTTGTGCGGGATGCTGTCCGAGCGGCCCCACGTGATCGCCACGTAGGCGGCGGCAGGAATCGCGAGGATGATCACTTCTGCCGTCAGGCTCTCGAGCGGCTTGAGCGGCACCTGCTTCTTCAAATAGCCGTAGATCGACCAGCTGCCCGCGATCGAGATCGCCACCCACGGCACCCGCCCGTAGGACACCGTCAACACCGAAAGTCCCGCGAGGGCGAAGGCGACTGCGATCTTCAACTTCAGTCGCAGCTTCTCTCGGAGCACGACGACCCCGATCACGATCGTAAACAGCGGCGCTATGAAGTACCCGAGTGCGGTCTCGATGACGTGGGAATTGACGACCGCCCACACGTACAGCGTCCAGTTCGCCGTGAGGAGTGCGCTCGCTATCCCGATGCGCCACATGACGCGCGGGTTGCGCACGGCTTCGAGGAGTGCGCGCGTTCGCCCTGCCGCGACCACGACGGCAACGAGGACGACGACGCTGGAGGCGATTCGCCACCCGATCAATTCGAACGGGTCGAACTCCTTCAGCACCTTCCAGTAGAGGGTGAGCAGGCCCCACATTCCGTATGCGGAGAATCCGAGAGCGATGCCGAGCGAACGAGAGTGTGCATCGGACTGCGTCTCGGTGTTCGTCATGGCTCAGTCACGCTACAACACGCCAGTAGCCTCGAGGTCGTGGATGTCACCGCTTGCGAGCAGTGGACCGCGCTCGCGTCTCGAGTAGCGCGCGGTGGTGTGGCCCCGCTCACGGAGTTGTTCGCCAACGAACCGTCGCGGACGCAGGCAATGAGCATCGAACTCGACGTCGACGGTGAGTCGATCCTCATCGATGCGTCGAAGCAGAACGTTGACAAGGAAGTGTTCTGCGAACTCGCCGGCCTGGCGGCGCGAACTGCCGTCGCCGATGCGCGCGACGCGCTGCTCTCGGGGGCGATCGTCAACACGTCCGAGGTCCAACCGGCACTGCACACCGCGCTGCGGGCGCCGAGGGGCTCCCGAGTGGAGGTCAACGGCGTGAACGTCGTCGATGAGGTGTGGTCGGTGCGAGACAGGTTGACGGCCATCGCCCACGACGTGCGCGAAGGTCGGATGCGCGGCGCCACTGGCGCGCAGATCACCGACGTCGTGAACATCGGAATAGGTGGCAGCGACCTCGGGCCAGCGCTCGTGCACTCCGCGCTGTCGACGATCCACGATCCGTCGGTTCGGGTGTCGTTCGTATCGAACATCGATCCGACCAACGTCACGCGCGTGCTCGCCGACCTTGACGCCGCGTCGACCTTGATCGTCGTCTGTTCGAAGTCGTTCTCGACTGCAGAGACCCTGGCGAATGCGAGAATCGCGCAGCGCTGGCTCGCAGACTCGATCGGCGGCGATGCGGTGGCGCACCACACCATTGCGGTGACGGTGGATGCGGCCAAGGTCGCAGCATCGGGAATTCCCGCAGCGACGGTGCTGCCGATGTGGTCGTGGGTCGGTGGTCGGTACTCGGTGGCCTCGGCGGTGAACGTGTGCAATGCAATCGCCTTCGGCGCGGATGTCATCGACCGATTCCTCGGCGGCATGCGCGCGATGGACGAGCATTTCGCGACCGCGCCGTTCGAGCGCAACGCGCCGATGGTGCTCGGCCTCCTCGGTGTGTGGAATCGCAGTTTCCTCGGTCGTGGTTCCCATGCGGTGATCCCTTATGCAGATGCCCTCGCGCTTTTCCCCGCATATCTCCAGCAGTTGGAGATGGAAAGCAACGGCAAGTCGGTGACGAGTGACGGCGCTCCATTCACATTCGACACCGCGCCCGTCATCTGGGGCGGTGTCGGCACGAACGCCCAACATGCCTTCATGCAGCTCCTCCACCAGGGAACCTCGGTCGTCCCCGTGACGTTCGTCGGAGTCGCGCGATCGTCGACGTCGCGACACGCCGAGCATGCCTCCCTCATCTCGAACATGATCGCCCAATCAGCGGCGCTCGCCTTCGGTCAACCGCATGAGGATCCCGCGCGAGCCATGCCGGGGAACCGACCGAGCACGACGATCCTCCTCTCCTCGCTCACCCCCGCGACGCTCGGCGCACTGATCGCACTCTTCGAACACGTGGTGTTCGTGCAGGGGGCCGTGTGGGGAATCAACTCCTTCGACCAGTGGGGCGTCGAACTCGGCAAGAAGATGGCACACGACGTCGCGGCCGAACTCGCCACTGGGGTGCCCGGTGCGTCACGAGATGCCTCGAGCGTGCAGTTGCAGAAGTGGTATTTGCGGCACACCTCGCGCGCCTAGTCTGTCGGGCGTGACCACCAAGGTTTCTCAAGCAGAGCGGATGATCAACCTGCTCGCGCTCCTCGTGGAGCGTTCGCGCCCGCTCACCCTGAAGCAGATTCGCCGGGAGTTGGGGAACCAATACTCCGAACAGGATGAGGCCGCGCGCGCTGCATTCGAACGCGACAAGAGTGAGTTGCGCAGGATGGGCATCCCGATCGAGATGGTCACACTCGGCGGCGATCAGGCGGGCGAGGGTGGGTACACCGTCGACCGCAAGAGCTTCCTCCTCGCTGACTTGAAGTTGACGGACGAAGAGCGGGAAGCACTGGAACTCGCCATTGCAACGGTGCGCATGGGTGCGCTCGTCGGCGAGGGGGCACTGTGGAAGTTGGGTGGCGAGCGCGCGGCGAAGGTGCCGGCGACCTCGGTCAACATCCAGATGACCGACGACGTGCTCGTGGCACTCTCATCCGGTGTGATCGAGCGCAAGACGCTCACGTTCGCCTACAAGGGTGAGCGCCGCACGGTCGATCCGTACGGACTCTTGGCGCGCGGAGGCTTCTGGTATCTGGTCGGGCACGACCACTTGCGCGGTGCGCAGCGAGTGTTCCGAGTCGATCGGATCGAGTCGGCGATCGGCGTGGGCTCGAAAGGATCGTTCGATCGACCAGTCGGATTCGACCTCACCAAGGCGGTGCCGACGGAGCGCGACATGCTGGCCGACGGGGAGAGCGTGGAGACGCACGCCGTCGTGCGCGTGGATGGTGTTCTCGCATCGCGCGTGCTCGAGGAGTTCGGAGAGAAGTCGGTCGTTGCGACGAACGCCGACGGTTCGATCGATTTCTCGATCCCGTGTGCAAACTTGGCGGCGTTCCGATCTTGGTTGTTCGCGATGGTCGACAGGGCGGAAGTGCTTTCGCCGCCGTTCGTCCGCGACCACGTCGTTGCGGCACTCCGCGAGATGGTGGGGGGCGCGTCGTGAAGATTCGGCGTCAGCGTCGCGGACCGCGCAGCGCGGGCGAGCGGGTCGAGCGCCTGCTCGTGATGCTGCCGTGGATCCTCGAGCGCGGGCAGGTGCGTCTCGCCGACATGGCCAAGCAGTTCCGCCTGAGCGAAAAGGAATTGATGGACGACTTGATGATGGTGTCCATGTGCGGCGTCCCGCCATACACGCCGGATGCGCTGATCGACGTTCGGGTGGACGAGGAGTGGGTGGTCGCCGAAGTGCCACACATCTTCAGGCGCCCACTCCAATTGACCTCAGCCGAGGTGTTCGTGTTGAGCGCCATGCGCGACGCGGCGATGAGGATTCCCGGTGCGGATCGCAACGGCCCGCTCGCGAGTGCCTTGAACAAATTGAAGGCACTCCTCCCGAAAGAAGAGGCAGGTGTCGCAGTCGACCTGCGGACCGTTCGATATCTCGCCGAGCTTCGTGACGCACTCGAGCGTGGGGCCGAGGTGAAGATCACCTACTTCACGCCGTCGACCGCGACGCGATCCGACCGCAACGTCGTTCCGCGACGAATCCTCGAGTCGTTCGGTAACTGGTACGTGCAGGGGGACGATTCCGCCTCGGGCGAAATGCGCACGTTCCGCATCGATCGCATCGATGCACTGGAGTTCACCGGCCGCACGGTGCCCGTCGTCGAGATGGAGGGTGACGAAGAGACGTGGTTCGCAGATGCGAGCGAGTTCGTCACGCTGTCGGTCTCGCCGAAGGCCCGCTGGATCGTGGAGCAGTATCCGTACGTGTCGCGCGAGGAGTCTCCCGACGGACGAATCGTCGTGCGCATGGCGGTGACGAGCGAGCACTGGCTCGGTCGCCTGCTACTGCGAGCCGGCAACGACGCGCACGTGGTCGAGCCCGACAAGTGGGCGGACCTGGCTGCGCGGACCGCGCGCAGCGTGCTCGCCCGATACGGCGGCTGACCCCTACGGGCCGAAGCGGTCGAGTTGATCGGATCGCTCGATGCGCGCCGCGGTGAAGAGATGTGGAAGGAGCTTGGCAACGACGCGGGAATCATCGAGTGCGTCGTGGTTCGCTCGTTCGCTGACGCCGTAACGCTCGGCTATCGCACGCAGCGTGTTCGACTGCTTGCGACCGTCTTCGAGCGATCGCGCGAGTCGCAGCGTGCACACGGGCCTGTCGAGGTCGAGCGTGCGCTGTGCGCGGCTCGCTTCGGCCTCGAGGAAGCCCACATCGAACTTGGCGTTGTGGGCAATGAACCGTGCGCCTCGTAGGGCCCAGTTCAGATGGTCGATCGCGACGCCGACGGGTAGCCCGCCTCGAAGGTCGCGGCGGGTGATGCCGTGGATGTCGTGCGCGCCGAGCTTGCCGAAGCCGGGGATGGGCTGGTCGACATACGTGGAGAATTCCGACTCGATGGTGCCGTCGCCACGCGCGATCACGATGCCGAGTTGCAGCATTCGGCAATTCGAGGGATCGAGACCGGTCGTCTCGGTGTCGACAACGGCGAAGCGTTGGGAGAACACCGACTGATCCATGTCGCAACCGTATTGCGTGGGTGTGGCGTGCGAAAAGTCTGCGCTACGGGATGACGATCGGCACGGAGGTCACGACCGTGTTCGGCCTGAACAACAACTTCGCCTTGATGGCGAGGGCCGACTGGTTGTGGAGCCACTGGGACTTGATGCTGGTGACGAACTCGGGGATGATCACCGTGATCAGGTCGTCGCGATTCTCGGAGTCCAATTCGTTGATCCGATTGAGGATCGGTTCGGTGAGATCGCGGAACTCAGAGATGATCGTGTCCAGTTCGACGTTGATGTCGAACTTGGCCCATTCGTTGTTCAGCCGCTCGCGGTCCTCCGGGGTCTGGATGACCGAGAGCGCGATCAGGCGGTCGGGTCGCAGGCTCTCTGCGTAGCGCAGCGCGCGCAACACGCCTTGGTTGACCGATCCGACGAGGACGATGACGAAGTGCGTGTGGTACGGCGCGCGGTATCCCTCGATTGGCATGAGGTACTTGCGGACACGGACGTAGTGCCGGTTGACCGCCTTGAAGGCGATCATCAGCGTCGGGATGAGGACCGCTGGAATCCACGCGCCGTCGGTGAACTTCACCGTCACGACGGTGCCGGCGACGAAGAGCGTGGTCACCGCGCCGATCCCGTTGATTCCGATGTGCAGCTTCCAGCGAGTCTCCCTGTGGCGATAGTGGTGGACGCACATGCCGGTCTGGCTGAGGGTGAAGCCCGTGAAGACGCCGACCGCATAGAGCGGGATGAGGGCATTGACGAGTCCGCCGAAGGCGACGAGGAGTCCGATCGACGCGAGGCTCAAGAAGATCACGCCGTTGGAGAACACGAGTCGGTCGCCGCGATTCATGAACTGGCGCGGCAGGTAGTTGTCCTTGGCGATGATCGAGGTCAAGCGCGGGAAGTCCGCGTACGCCGTGTTCGCGGCGAGGATGAGGATCGCGAACGTGGAGAACTGCGTGATGAAGAAGAACACGTTGCGGCCGCCGTAGACCTGTTCGGCGAGCTGGGCGAGCACCGTGTTCTGGATGATTCCCTCGTGGTCCTTCACGGGCTCGAGGTGTTGGGCGAGCAGGCTGAGGCCGAAGAAGCAACCGCCGAGGATCGCAGCCATCATGATGAGCGTCGTGCTCGCGTTTCGTGATTCGGGCTTCTTGAACGCGGGCACTCCGTTGGATACGGCCTCGACGCCGGTCAACGCGACGGCACCCGAGGCGAAGGCCTTCAAGAAGTAGAAGAGCGTCACCGAGGACTGCATCTCGAGGAGGTGCGCCGCCTCTCCCGTGTGCTCGATCGGCGGAAGGTGTTGGACGTACACGCGGAAGAGTCCGACGACGATGAGGGTGATGAGCGAGGCGACGTAGAGATAGGTGGGTGGTGCAAAGAGCGCGCCGGACTCCTTCAGCCCTCGGAGGTTGGCGAGCATCATGAGCAGCACGAAACCGATGCACAACTGCACTCGATGAGGCGCGAGACCGTTGAAGGCCGAGATGATCGCCGCGACTCCACCGGCGACGGACACGCACACCGTGAGGACGTAGTCGATGAGCAATGATGCGCCCGCGATGAGGCCCGGGTATTCACCCAAGTTCTCCTTCGACACGACGTAGGAGCCGCCGCCGCTCGGGTAGGCAAAGATCGTCTGTCGATAGCTCGTCGCCACGATGGCGAGGAGGATGATGACCATGATCGAAATGGGCACGAGCTTCGTGTAGGCCGCCATTCCCACGCCGGCGAGGGACAGGAACACGATGAGGATTTCCTCCGTCGCATACGCGGTGGAGGAAATCGCATCGCTCGCAAACACCGGGAGCGCGATCTTCTTGGAAAGGCGCTGATGTTGGTCTTCGGAGGTGGCGATCGGGTTACCGATGAC
>CAYFJS010000019.1:0-17516 GCA_964343495.1 uncultured Acidimicrobium sp.
CGCGTCAATTGCTCGACCTTGACCGTGAGGTCATGGATGAGCCGGGTGAGTTCGAGATTCTCCTTGTCGATCTCGAAGGTGTGCACGGCGAGCTCCGCGGAGATCTGATCGGCACGCTTGGCGGCGATCAACAAGATCGCGCCCTGCAGTGCTGCGACGCACGACAGCACGAGATTGAGCAGGATGAACGGGAAAGGATCGAATCCCGTGTCGCGATTGAACGCCATCCACACGGCGAGAAACACGAGCGCGGCAAAGACGAACGGCCATGAGCCCATCCCGTTGCGCATTCGATCCGCTGCGCGCTCGCCGACCGTAAGTCGTTGTCCGCTCCTGACATGAGGGTGTGACTTCCACAGCGACATATGTCCTCCTCGAGATTCGTCGGTGCCCGACTCACCGTAGCGACATCAGGCACCCGTGTCCCGGCGTCAGGAGACGATCAGTGCGGTCACCATGTAGCGCATACCTTCCGGGGTCTCGGCATGGGTGAGGATGTGACAGTGCCAGGCCCAGACGCCCGGATCGAGCGCCGTGTACACGACGGTCCAGCGCTCGCCAGGCGCCACATTGAGCGTGTCGGCCCAGAACGGTGTCTCGAGGAGTTTGCCATCGTGCGCGACCACGAGCCCCGAAGGCTGATGGAGGTGCATCGGGTGCGTCATATTGCCCTCGTTGAAGTAGTGGACCACCATCGATTCTCCGACCTTGAGTGCGAAGGGAGTCGTCGCGGGGAACGACTTACCGTTCAGCGACAGACCGATCGTTCCAGAGTCGTTCAATACCATCATGTTCTCTTGTTCGGCGATGCCGTCGGTGTCCTTCACTCGACCGCGAGCAGCGTTCATTGCAAGGGTCTTCCAATCTCCGATGATGAGCGCCCCTGCGAGACCGTTCGGAACCTGAACCTGCGCGTCGTGGTGCGAGTGATACATCCCGACGGATGGTTCGAGCGCCGTGAACTCATAGGTGAACTCCGAACCCGGAGTGATCGGTTTCTGCGTGTACGGATCCACACCGTCCATCGCGTTCGGCACGCGGATTCCGTGGAGGTGCAACGATGTCGATTCGGGCAGCTCGTTCTTCAGCACCATGCGCACCTTGTCGCCGACGTTGACGTGGATGACCGGCCCGGGGATCAACCCGTTGTACGACCAACCGTCGACGAACTTGCCTGGCTCAACTTCCCACGGGATGACCTTGGCCACCAGGTTGAAGACCTTGTAGCCGTCTGCAGACATCGTGTATTCCAGCTCTTCATTTCCGGTGCCTTGGGTCTTGGCCGGGAACTTGAGCGCGACGTCTTCCATCATCTTGTCCATCTGCTGCCACGCCATCGTCGACCCGGTTGCCGTGGCATCACCGGTGGCGGCAGGTGTCGCTCCCTCGACGACGTGGACGGTGCCCTTCATGCCGGCCGCATCGTGACCCGGAACTTCGCACAGCACCGCGATGTCTCCGGCCTTGAGCGTGGCCGTGAGGTCCTCACCTGACCCGGGCTTGAGCATGGCGGTCTTGAGGTTCAAACCCGGCAGTGAGAAGTTGTGTTCGACCGACCCGTGGTTCATGACCTGGAACACCACGTCGCCGGGCGGCACCGTGTCGGGCACGATGCTGATCGCAAACTCCGTGAGGTGAACCTGAACCACGGTCGTGCCGTTGCCCGCGCCAGACGCGGTTTGGGTGCCGTCGTTCATCGACACGATCGCGACGATGCCGAGGACGAGCGACGAGACCGTGATCGCCGCGAGCATGAGTCCGATCACCGCTTTCGTGAAGAAGGTTTCTCTGTCGGTGGTCGTCATGGTGTGCTCCAATTCCTCGTTAGTTCCACCGTAGGAATGGTTCGTCGTGATGAAGCGCGTCGTCGGCACTGCACGGGTGCGCATTCCCGCGCTGACGCACCGATTCAGCGTGGTGTGACGGACACCATCTCGACGTGCGATTAGGTACTAACTCGCAGGTGAAGGTTGCCTAACGAGTACTAGGCATACCTAACACTCACGTCACGACACGACGACGAGCGCACCGGATTCGACCTCGATCGTCGTCGGTGCGTCACAAACCACTGCATCAAGAGTGCTCAAGTGGACCCGCTCACTCCCACAGCGGACCACCGCCCCACCCTCGAGGGCGACTGCGGCGAGGACCATCACCGCGGCACCCGCAACAGCGACGTGGTAGCCGCGATGGGGCTCACCGTCTCGGACCATCAGGTTGATCGCCTGCATCGGTCCCTCGATCAACGTCGCGAAGACGGTGGCGTCGCCTCGAAAGTGCGTCACCGAACGAGGCTCGCAGCGGTGGTCGACGCCGTCTATGGAAAGCACGACGCCGTTGCCCACCCCGACGCAGAAGAATCGATCGACGTTCGGAAAACTGGAGAACGGAACGTCGGTCGTGATGTCGGCGGTCGACAGTCGCCACCCCCAGCCATCCGGCAGTGGGCCGTCAGCGGTGATCTCGTATTGCACTCCGAGGCCGTTACGCCACGGCACCCCGGGTCTCTCGGTGGCCCGCTGAATGATCACGGGCAGTAGCGGTTGCCTTTGTCGCGGAACATCTGGGCGTCCGCGAGTTGCTTGTCGGTGATGCCGATCGCCGTCTTCGGATCGATTCCACAAATCACCGCGTTGGTGAGGATCGCATTCGTGAAGTTCGCGCCGACGATGACGGCTCCCGTCAGGTTGGCCCCGGTCAGGTTCGCCCCCGTCAAGTCGGCATTCGTGAGGTTGGTGCGAATCAGCACGGTCTGCTTCAGGTTCGCGCGGGCGAGCGACGCACCGGTCAAGTCGGCGACGCTGAAGTCGGTGAACTCGAGCTTGAGGAGCGAAAAATCGACTCCCGCCAACTTCGCGAACTGGCACTTGAGGAGGGTGACGCACGTGTAGTCGACCTCAGGCACCGTCGTTGTCGTCGACGTCGTGGTCGTCTCAATCGTCGTTTCGACGACGGTGTCCGGCGTCGTCTCGATCGTCGTCGTCACCGTGTCGGGAACGCTCGAGTCGGCGGATCCCGACGGCGTTGAATCCAACGTGCATCCTGCAAGTGCGAGCCCGAGCACGACAAAGAGCGCGGCGCCACGACGGGAGGTCATCACCCAAGCCTAGGCTTGCACGCAATGTCGACGAGCCATACCTCTGCGCAGTGGGGCACGCCCGACATGGTGTCGCCACTTTCACGCGTGCTCGTGCGCACGCCGACGACCGTCGGCAAGTTCGTCGAGGATGGTCACTGGCGAATGCCCGACACCGAGGCACTCTTGCGTGAGCACGACGAGTTCGTCGCACTGCTCACCTCCCTCGGTTGCGAGGTCGACGTCGCCGCACCGATCGACGGACTCGTGGATTCCGTGTACATGCACGACCCGATGATCATGACCCCGCACGGGGCGATCCTCCTCAACATGGCCAAGCCGATCCGATCACCCGAGCCCGGCCACTTCCGTCGCGACCTCGAGCGGCTCGGCGTGCCGATCCTCGGCCAGGTCGTCGCACCCGGCGTCGCCGACGGTGGCGACAAGGTGTGGCTGGACGAGCGAACGCTCCTCATCGGTCACGGGTATCGCACCAACGAAGCGGGCATCGAACAGATCCGGGCGATGCTCTCGCCGCACGGCGTCGCCGTGCACTCCTTCGATCTTCCCCACTACGAGGGACCCGGCGCGGTGCTGCACCTGATGTCGGTGCTCTCCCCGATCGCCCACGACCTCGCCGTCGTCTACGAGCCACTCGCTCCGGTACGACTGTTGCAGTTCCTCGAGGCGCGCGGCATCCGCTGGATTCCCGTGAGCGAATCCGAAATGCTCACGCAGGGAGCCAACATCCTCACGATCCGACCGAACGTCGTCGTGCTCGCCGCGGGCAACCCGGAGATCGAAGGTGCACTTCGCAAGGCCGGAGTCGAGGTGCACGTGTTCAACGGAGCGAACGTCGCCGTCAAGGGCGACGGCGGACCGACGTGCCTCACCGCACCACTCACCCGCATCACCAGGTAAGGAAGGCATCACCATGGCCGAATTCACCGATCGAGTCGCACTCGTCACCGGGTCGTCGAGTGGCATCGGCGAGGCGATCGCCAAGCGGCTCGGAGCACTCGGCGCCAACGTGGTCGTCAACTCTGCGAACTCGGTCGATGCGGGGAAGAAGGTCGCTCAGGAGATCGGAGCGACCGCGACGTACATCCAGGCCGACATCGCCGACAAGCAGGCCGGTGAACGGCTCATCGATGAGACGATCGCGCGCTTCGGGCGACTCGACTTCCTGATCAACAACGCTGGCTGGACGACGCTCGTCGACCACCGCAACCTTGATGCACTCACCGACGACATCTTCGAGCGCACCTTCGACGTGAACGTGAAGGGCACGTGGATGCTGACGAAGTACGCACTCGAGCACCTGAAACGAAGCGACGCAGGCAACGTCGTCACCATCACCTCGATCGCTGGCGTGCGACCGGTCGGCAGCTCGATCGCGTACGCGATGTCGAAGGCCGCGCTGAACCACATGACCGTCCTCCTCGCCAAGTCACACGCCCCGGTGCGCTTCAATGCCGTCGCCCCCGGACTCGTCGAGACCCCGTGGACCAAGGACTGGCAGAACCAGCACGACGGGGTGAAGGCCATCGCCCCACTGCACCGATCGGCGACCCCCGCGGACTGCGCCGAGGCAACACTGGCACTCCTGCGCAACGTCTATGCGACCGGCCAGGTCCTCGTGGTCGACGGTGGTCTCACCCTTGTGATGTAACGGTCCGCGCACGGAATTGTCACGGACCTGTAATGGGCTGAGCCTTCCACTTCGGGATGCGATGTACCAACCTTGTGGAGGGCCTACAACGAGACCTCCCGGCTTCGGGGCCCGAGTTGGAGGAACTACGACTCAATGGAAGAAATGACAGGACTGGTTACCAGTAACCACGACCTCGTATACAACGCGCTCTCGTTCGCCACGGCGACCCTGGGCATCTCGTTCGTGTACTTCTTGGTCTCCCGCAATCGCGTCTCGAACGCCTACCGCAGCGCGGTGACGATGTCGGCGATGATCTGCGGAATCGCTGCCTACCACTACTGGCGGATGTTTTCGAACTTCTCTGCTGGCACGTGGAACGACGGCTATCGCTATGCCGACTGGCTGCTCACCGTACCGCTACTCGTCGCAGAGCTCGTCGTCGTATCGGGCGTCTCGAAGGCCGTCGCCAAGAAGGTGACGCCACGCGTCGTCGTCGGCGCGCTGCTCATGATCGCCACGGGCTACCCGGGCGAAGTGGCGGCACACGGCTCGACGAACCGCACGGTGTGGGGCGCCATCTCTGGCCTCTTCATGCTGTACGTGTTGTACGAGTTGTTCGCAGGCGAAGTCGGCAAGGCGCTGAAGGGCGCGACCGGCGAAGTCGGCAAGAAGCTGAACAACGTTCGCTACCTGCTGCTGTTCACCTGGGGCGTCTACCCGATCTTCTACATCCTCGGAGACGAGACCAGCTGGCTGGCCAAGCAGATCGGCCTCAGCGTAGAAGAAGCTGCCACCGTCATCCAGGTCGGCTACTCGGCATCCGACGTTCTCGCGAAGGCCGGTTACGGTCTCGTGATCATGTCGATCGCGCTCGCCCGCAGCGAGTCCGAGGGTTACCGCGCCGCCTAGCGCACACCGCATGTCGAAAAAGCCCCGGGGCAACCCGGGGCTTTTTCATTTCTCGGCAATCGCGCGGCGCAGGTAGTCGAGCGCGCTGATGACGCTCAACTGGCGCATTTGATCTCGCACGCCAGGTAGGTGGAACGTGCGCGAGGTGGTCGAGCCGTCCGGCAGTGCGAGACCGACGCACAGCGTCCCAGGCTTCACCCCGTCCTGATCCGCAGGTCCCGCCACCCCGGTGAGTGCGAGTCCGACGTCGGCACCGAGCACGCGCCGTGCGCCGACGGCCATCTCGACGGCGACCTGCTCGTTCACGACCGGCCCCGGCGACACGCCGAGGACGCCGAACTTGACCTCGCTCGCATACGACACGATCGAGCCGCGCAGCACATCGCTCGATCCCGCGACGTTGGTGAGCCGACCCGAGACGAGGCCACCGGTCACCGATTCGGCGAGACCAAGCGTGAGCCCACGGGAGCGCATGAGGTCCAAGACGACCGACTCCATCGTGTCCGCATCGACACCGAAGACCACGTCGCCGACGACCGCACGCACGCGGGCGTCCCACTCATCGAGGATCGACTGCACGGACGATGGTGAATCGGCTTTGGCGGTGAGGCGGACCTTGATGCCCTCCCAGCCACTCGCGAGGAACGCAAGCGTCGGGTTGCCGACGCGGTCGAGCTCGCCGATCACGTCGTGCAACCGCTCGTTCAATCCGCTCTCGCTCTCGCCCCACGTGCGCAAGGTTCGGCTCGCGATCACCGATTGGGAGCCGCTGCGCGCGAGGAGGTCGGGCAGGATCGCCCGCTCGAACATCTCGTACAGCTCGAAGGGGACTCCAGGAACGGCGTAGATGACCTTGTCCCCGACCGGACACACGAGTCCTGGTGCTGTGCCGCGACGCTGTGGAATCACCGTTGCGCCCTTCGGCACCATCGCCTGACGCATGTTGATCTCGGGCATGCGGCGATTGCGCGAGGCGAACATCTCGGCGATCACCATCCCCACCTCATCGTCGAACTCGAGCGTCGTGCCCATCACCTCGGCGATGGCCTCACGGGTGATGTCGTCGTGGGTCGGCCCGAGGCCCCCGCAGATGACGAGCGCATCCGCGTCGGCGAGGGTCTGGCGGATGGCCTTGACCATGCGCTGCAAGTTGTCACCGACCTTCACTTGGACGCAGGAATCGATGCCCGCCATCGCCATCTGCTCGCCGAGCCAGGCGGAGTTCGTATCCACGATCTGACCGAGGAGCAACTCCGTGCCGACGGCCACGACGTCGCAACGCACGTCAGCCGACCTTGTTGGTCACTGCGCGAATGCCGTACTGCACGCCCGAGAGGATCGTGAGACCGACCGCGACCCACAGCGACACCTTCCACGTGATCGGCGCATCGGTCGCCGTCCAGGGAAGCACTGCAAAACCGACGGCCACCTGCTGGCTCAACGTCTTGATCTTGGCGGTTCGGCTCGCAGGCATGCTCACGCCTTTGGCGCCGGCGAACACGCGATACAGGCTGATGGCGATCTCACGCGCCGCAATGATTGCGACGAACCACGCAAAGAGACCGCTGAACATGCCCCGCTCGACGAGAACGAACATCGACCCGAGGACCGCAACTTTGTCCGCGAGTGGATCGAGGAACGCGCCACTCTTGGTCGTGCCGTGCTTGCGCGCCAGTTGGCCGTCGACGACGTCACTCACGCAGAGCACGAACCACAGGCCCGTCGCCGCCCACGAACCTCCCTTTCCATCGGGGATGATCGCAAAGAAGAGCGGCGAGACGAGGAGGCGGCTCACGGTCACCGCGTTCGCCCACGTGCGGATCGCGCTCGAGTCAGTCGCCATCGAGTGCCTCCGTCTGTGCGCCGACCGCGACGAGATCGGGACCGAGCGCATCGGCGATTTCGACGTCGGCGATCATGGCAACCTCCAGCGTAGGGCTCACGTGAATCACGCCATCGATCGACGGTGCCTCGCGGGAACTGCGGGCGATGCCTCGCTCGTCGACGAGCACGGAGAGCGTCTCGCCGATCAGCTCGTCGCGCTTGGCTGCCGTGATCGAGTCCTGCAGCTCGCGCAACTCGGCGATGCGCTCCTGCATCAGCGATTCGGGAACCTCTCCGTCGAGGCTGGCCGCATACGTTCCTTCCTCGCGCGAATAGGTGAAGAAGCCACACCAATCGAGTTGCGCCTCCTCGACGAAGCGCACGAGTTCGTCGTGATCGGCCTCGGTCTCCCCCGGATAGCCGACGATGAAGTTGCTGCGGAAGGCCGCCTGCGGTTCGCGCTCGCGGATGTCGGCGATGCGACGAAGGAAACGATCGCCGTCGCCCCATCGGCGCATTCGTCGCAAGTGTTCCTTGGACACGTGCTGCAATGAGAGGTCGAAGTATGCGACGTTCGTGGCCAGGATCGCCTCGATCAACGCATCGGAGAGGTCGCTCGGATAGAGGTACAGCAACCTGGTCCTCTCGACGCGCGCCGCGACCTCGTTCACCAGTCGCACGATCGAGCCCGCGCCGAGTTCCCCCGGGCGATCCTTGCCGTAACTGGCGAGGTCTTGGGCGACGAGGACGACTTCCTTCACGTCGAGTTCGTCGACCTCGCGCAAGATCGACTCCACGTCGCGGCTGCGCTGCGGACCGCGGAACGATGGAATGGCACAGAACCCGCACGTGCGGTCACATCCCTCGGCGATCTTCACATACGCCCACGGATGAACAGACTTGGGTCGCGGCAGGTTGAGCAGGTCGAAGCTCGGCACGTCTGCGGCGCTCACCGAGAGCGGCTTGCGCCCCAGCTGCACCGGGACGCCGAATCCCGCCACCTGATCGACTTCCGGGAGCGCCTCGGAGAGCTCTGCCCCGTATCGTTCGGCCATACAGCCCGTGACGACGAGGCGTGAACCCGCCTTGCGTCCCTCGGCGAGTGCGAGGACCGTGTCGATCGACTCGCGCCGTGCCTCCTCGATGAACGCACAGGTGTTGACGACGACGAGATCTGCCGCGCCAGGGTCGTCGGTTGCGACGAGACCGTCGGCGAGCAACGTCCCGATGATCTTGTCGGAGTCGACGTCGTTCTTCGGACAGCCCAGCGTTTCGACGTAGAACCGCTGAGCCACGACGAAAATCCTACCGTTGCACCTAGCCGTGCTCGGCGAGGCACCGCTCAGTTGAAGTTGAGGCGCAGACCCCCGTGACGCCACGGCATCGACACGAGTCGTCCCGTTCCCGAGAGCGTCAGGTACGCAGTCGACATGTCCGGTCCACCGAAGCACACGTTCGTCGTCAGTGGGTCACCGGTGAGGACCTGCTCGATGATCTCTCCGCTCGGCGCAATCACGGTCACGCCGGCCGCCTGCAGGCCGAGCGTGGCGACGCACACGTTGCCCGAACCATCGACTGCGAGTGAGTCGAGCAGTTGCAGTCCGGGAAGGCCACACAGGCAGTTCGCGGGGTCGAGCGAGGAATACCCCTCGAGAACACCCGGCGAGGCGATCTTGGCCTGGTGCACGCGACCGGTGAAGGTCTCCGCCCAGTACAACGTCTTTCCATCCGGCGAGAGCCCGATTCCGTTCGGCGCTTCACTCGGAAAGATCACCTCGGTGATCGACGAGCCATCGATCTTGGCGTAATAGATGCCCGTCAGGTCCGCGCTACGACCGTGGCGGATGCCGTGATCGGTGAACCACATGCCGCCCGCGGTGTCGAAGACGATGTCGTTCGGGCCGCGCAGTGGATTGCCATTGCACTGCGTATACAGGTCGCGCAACTCCCCCGTAGCGGGATCGAGGCGCTGGATGCGACCACCGATGTAGTTCTCGGGTGAGAACGGACCGGGAAACGTGAGCCCGAGGAAGTCGACCTCGGTGAACGATCCCCCGTTGTTGCAGATGTACAGCGCGCCATCGGGACCATACGCGATGCCGTTCGGCCCACCAGCGACTTCGGCAAGAGTTGTCTTTGTTCCATCGACCGCAATCCTCGTGATGCGTTTGCCGAACATCTCGACCAGCACGATCGATCCGTCGGGACGAGCGATCGGACCTTCCGGGAACCTGAGACCTGATGCAACTTCGGTGAATTCAGCCATGACCGCACTGTAGGCGGTGACGCGAGTGGTCGTTAACTGGCCTTCTGGAGCGCTTCGAGTTCCTCGATCGACATCAATACCTCGCGCGGCTTGGAGCCCTCACTCGGTCCGACGACTCCGCGCGACTCGAGGAGGTCCATCAGGCGCCCGGCACGCGCGAAGCCGACCTTCAACTTGCGCTGCAGCATGGAGGTCGAGCCCTGGCGGGTGCGCACCACGAGATCCATCGCCTGGCGCAACAGTTCATCGTCGTCGGAATCGCCGGTGGTGCCGCCGATCAGGCCCTCCGCACCGCCTCCAGACTGTTCGCCATCCACTCCGGAGACGTAGACGACCTCGGGAGCCTGACGACGCCAGTGGCCGACGACCTTGCGCACTTCACTCTCGTCCACCCACGCGGACTGCACGCGCTGGGCGATCGAGGTGTTACCGGGGAGCATCAACATGTCGCCCTTGCCGATCAGCTTCTCCGCACCCGGTTGGTCGAGGATCACGCGACTATCGGTGAGTGACGACACGGCGAATGCCATGCGCGCAGGAATGTTCGCCTTGATCACGCCGGTGATGACGTTCACGCTCGGACGCTGCGTGGCGACGATGAGGTGGATGCCGACGGCGCGCGCCTTCTGGGCGATGCGCGTGATGCACTCCTCCACGTCGCGGGCCGCCACCATCATGAGGTCGTTCAACTCATCGACGACGACGAGGATGTAGGGCATGCGGGCGAACTGACTGCCCTCGACGGACTCTTCGTTCAAGTCTCCGCGGTCGTATGCGGCGTTGTAACCGACGATGTCGCGGAACCCCGCCTCGACCAGCAGGTCGTAGCGACGTTCCATTTCCTTCACGGCCCAGCCGAGTGCGTTGGCGGCCTTCTTGGGATTCGTCACCGGCGGCGTCAAGAGGTGTGGCAGCCGCGCGTACTGCGCCATTTCGACCTGCTTTGGATCGATCAAGATGAGGCGCACCTGATCCGGCGTCGAGCGCATCAGGATCGAGGTGATGATGCAGTTGATCGCGCTCGACTTACCCGCACCGGTCGTACCAGCGATCAACATGTGCGGCGTGGTGGAGATGTTCAGGAACACCGAGCGACCGGCGATGTCCTTGCCAACGCCGACGTCCAACGGGTGCATCGCGGAACGTGCCTCGGACGACACCATCAAATCACCGAGCGAAACGAGCTCACGCTGCGCGTTCGGGACCTCGATGCCGATCGCGGACTTGCCGGGGATCGGGGCCAGGATGCGCACGTCGGTGGCGGCCATCGTGTACGCGATGTCCTTGGAGAGCGAGGTGACCTTGGCGACCTTGACACCGCCGCCGAGCGACAACTCGTAGCGGGTCACCGTCGGGCCACGCGTGTAGCCGACAAGTTCGGTCTCGACGCTGTGTTCCTTCAGTGCATTCACCAACAGCTCGCCGCGGTCGCGCACGAGACGCTCATCGGCCTTCTCGTGGCGCGTCACGGTGAGGAGGTCGAGGTTCGGCAGGCTCCACACGCTCGGCTGGGCACCCGGGCCGAGTGGCATCTGCTGCGGTTCTGCCTTCAGCAGCTGCTTTGCCGTAGGAGTGAGTGAAACGGCTGGCGTGTGCACCGGTGCCTCACGGCGTTCCTTGCGCTTCTTGCGCTCGCGGCGTGGCCGCTCCTCGACCTCGTCGTCTTGCGAGCCGAACTCTTCATCCAGCGAGATGTCGTAGAACTCCGGTCCGCGACGATCGTCGTAGTCGACCTCGTCCTCGTAGCCATCGTCGCGACGCCTCACGCGTCGCGCGGTCGCCGACACGCCGTTCGCCCACGCAGAGATGCGGCGATACAACTCGATGGGATTGTTTCCCGTGATCAGCAACACCGCACAGAACATCACGGTGAGCAGAACGAGCACGCTGACGACGTCGGTCGTCATCCGACTGAGCGGCGCACCGAGCAGCCAGCCGACGGCGCCGCCCGCGTTGCGCAACGAGGAGATGTCACTCGTCGCGATGAGCACGTGTGCGATCGACAACTCGGCGACGATCAACGTGACGATGCCGAACGTGACGCGGATGCGGTGTTCGAGCGTGGCCCGCTTCATGAGCGCTATGCCACCGCCGACGAAGCCGATCGGGGCGACGAATCGACCGAGCCCGAAGAGGAAGGCGAAGATCGCATCCAGGCCCCTGCCGAGGGGGCCGGCGACGTGCAGGTAGATGGACAGGGCGAGCACGATTCCGAGGCACGCGAGGGCGATCCCGCCGAACTCATGCTCCCGACCGGCGATCACGGTTCTCACGAGGGAGGGGCGGCGCTCCCGGCGGTAGCCCTGAATCTCATCGTCTTCGTCGTCCAGCCCGTGCGAGCGAACGATTCGTGGGCGCGGCGAAACCGCCTTGGGGCGCGACGATGCGGAGCCCTTGCGGGGCTTGGAGGCCATGAACCAACGGTACTCCCGGGGTCACCCCAGATTCGGGAATACCCAATCTGGGGCTATGCCTGCGCGCCGACGACGAGTGGATGGCCACGGTCGTCCCACGCGAGCGTTCCTCCCGACACGTTGAGCGCATCGAAGTCGTTCGCGAGCAACCACGCAGTCACCTTGGCAGACCGATTTCCGCTCCGACACAGACAGGCGATGCGACGGTCCCGGGGAATCTCCTCGAGACGCTCGGGCAGGTTCGCCATCGCGATGTGCAACGAACCCGCGAGATGCCCTTGCTCCCATTCGTCGGCTTCGCGGACGTCGACGACGACGAACGAGTCACGTTTGCTCGCGAGGTCGTCGACGGAAATCGACGGAATGGTCGCGGGCAGGTTCTTGTCGGCCCAGGCACCGTAACCACCAATCACATCGGAGACGTCTGTAAAGCCCTTCGAACGCAACAGGCTCGCAGCGATCATCGAGCGATACCCACCGGCGCAGAACACGACGATCGGTGCACCACGGTCGAGTTCGTCGGCGCGGTCGAACAGCTGGGCGATCGGGATGTTGCGCGAACCGGGCACCGTGCCGAGTTCGACCTCCCCGGGGTTGCGCACGTCCACGGTCACGACGTCGCGCACGGAGGCGATCCGCTCGGCGAAGGAATCGAAGGTGAGTCGGGACGACTGTTCGATGACGTCTTGGCGACGCAGGAAACTCGCAAGCGGAGACTCGAGCGCACCAAGAACGGAGTCGAATCCGATTCGCGCAAGACGAATGGTCGCCTCGCGACTCGTTCCCTCGTCGCCGACGAGCACGATCGGAGTGCCGGGTGTGACGACCTGACCGACGTAGTCGGCAAACCGACCACTCAGGCCGACGTTGATCGACCCGCGAACGTGGCCGAGTGCAAAGTCGGATCCCTCACGTGTGTCGATGACGACCGCACCATCGGCCATCCTGGCGAGCAACTCCTCCATCGTGAGTGACGCAACGGTCACGTCGTTCGGCAGCAGGTCGTGTGCTTCCCTGTTGCGATTGGCGGCGAACATGAAATACATCGGCGCGGCACTCTGTCCCTGGGTGACGGCTTCGACGAAGGCCTCGACCGACATCGGCGCAAGTGCATAGTTCGTTCGTCGCTGCTCCCCGATCGTCGAGACCGTCTCCGTGGAGAGGTTCTTGCCACAGGCGGAACCTGCGCCGTGGGCCGGGTATACCTTCGTCGCATCGGGCAACACCATCAGTTTGTCGTGCAGTGAGGAATACAGCTGGCGACCGAGATCGTTCGCCGTGACGCCGACGCTTGACAGCAGATCCGGCCGGCCGACGTCACCGATGAACAGGGTGTCGCCCGTCAACACTCCATGTGGCGCACTCGTCGGTCCGTCTTCGCGAACGACGATGCAGATCGACTCCGGCGTATGTCCCGGCGTGGACAACACCTCGAGGTCGACTGCGCCGAGCGAGAGATGCTCACCGTCGTGCATCGCCCGAATCGGGAAACCCACGCGGTCGGCCGCTGCTTCGCCGTAGACGATCTGCGCACCAGTGGCCTTGGCGAGTTCGAGATGGCCGGACAGGAAGTCTGCGTGAAAGTGAGTCTCGAAGACCGCCTCGATCGTCAATCCCATGTCGCGAGCATCGGCAAGGTATTGCTCGATGTCGCGCAGTGGATCGACCACCACCGCCCTCCCCGTCGAGCGATCGCCGATGAGATAGCTCGCTTGGGAAAGGCACCCGAGGTAGTACTGCTTGAAGATCAGGTTTGACGAGGCCATGTCTCCATGATACCCTAGGGGGTATGTGCAGACAAGTTGAATGTAACCGTTGCAAGCGACCCACCTGGGCCGGTTGCGGAGCCCACGTCGAACAAGTCCTCGGACACATCCCGCAGGCCGAGCGGTGCCAGTGCGCATCCGCCCCGAGCGGCGAGAAGAAGTCCATGTTCTCCTGGCTGAAGAAGTAGCGATGGAACTCTCCGCTGACGTCAAGGGCGAACTCCACACCCGCCTCCGTCGCATCGAAGGACAGATCCGCGGACTGCAAGCGATGCTGAATGAGGACCGCGACTGCCGCGACATCGTCACCCAGCTCGCCGCTGCATCAAAGGCCCTCGATCAGGTGGGGTTCAAGTTGCTCGCATCAGGGCTGTCGTCGTGCATGGAAAACCCGCGCAAGTCAGCCAAGGCCGGCTACTCGGTCGAAGAAGTAGAGAAGCTCTTCCTCAAACTTTCGTAGTTGCCACAGCTTCATGCTGGAGCAGACGTCCGCGTCGCTCACCGTGTCCACACATCACGGGTATGAACCTGTGTGATCCTGCCCCGACATCGGCTGTAGCACGCCGTGCTACGCTCGACCCATGGCCACCTCCATCAGTCAACGCGAGCTACGCAACGACAGCGGGTCGATCATGAAGCGCGTGGAAAATGGTGAGTCGTTCGTCGTCACCACGAACGGTCGTCCGATCGCCGAATTGCGCCCCCTGATCAGACCGCGGAGTGTGTCCACCGAGATCGCCCTCACGACGTTTCGCGGTGCCGAACCCATCGACTTCGACGCGTTTCGTGCGGACTTGGACGGCCTCAGCGATCCGTACACCGATCTCGGGAAGTGACGATGCACGAACTCGGCCTCCTCGATACCTCCGTCATCATCGACCTCCATCGGATCGACGCCGCTCGACTCCCCAGGAACTTCTCGGTCAGCGTGATCACCATGACCGAACTTGCCGCCGGACCACTCGCCACCCGTGACATCAGCGAACGTGCCCGCAGGCAGGATGTGCTGCAACGAATCGAGTCACTCGTCGATCCCGTCCCCTTTGATGTCGGCTGCCTACGGGCATTCGGTCGTGTCGTCGCCGCCGCGATGAAGAACGAGCGCAAGCGAACTCGTGCCCGCACCAACGACCTTCTTCTCGCCGCCACTGCGTGCGCCCTGAACATCCCGTTGTTCACGAGGAATGCAGACGACTTCTTGGACCTGACGTCGGCAATCGACGTCGTCAGCGTCCCGCATCACACCTAGGGCCCTCAGGCCTCCATCACCACCGGAACGATCATCGGTCGCCGCTTGGTGCGCTCCGAGACGAACTTGCCGGCCGCACGACGGACTTCCTTCTCGAGTGCGTCGACGTCGCGCGTGCCGTTTTCGAGTGCTCGTTCGACCGCAGCCGACACCGCGTCGCAGGCCTCCCCGATCAGATCCTCTGCCTCTGGTGCATAGACCCAGCCGCGGGTGATGATCTCGGGACCGACGAGGACTTCGGCAGCTCCGACATCCACGGTCACGACGACGACCACGACACCTTCTTCTGCGAGCACTCGTCGGTCACGCAACACGCCTTGTCCGACGTCGCCAACGATGCCATCCACGTACAACATGCCGGCGGGAACGCGGTCGGTGCGCTCGATCCCGTCGTCGGTGATGGTGATGACGTCACCGTCCTCGCACAACACCACGCGCGACTCCGGCACACCCATCGTCTGGGCGTGACGGGCATTGGCCACCATGTGGTGGTATTCGCCGTGGATCGGCACGAACCACTCCGGTTCGGTGATCGACAGGTACATCTTCAGGTCCTCTGCTTGGGCGTGACCAGTTGCGTGCACGTCGGCGATTCCCGAGTGCACCACGTCGGCGCCGGCGCGCAACAACCCGTCGATGACTCGGTTGACGTTGGACTCGTTCCCCGGGATCGCGTGGCTGGAGAAGATCACCGTGTCGCGTGGCCCAACCTTGACGAACTTCGAGTCCCCGCGGGCGAGCAGCGACAACGCCGCCATCGGTTCACCCTGCGAGCCAGTCGAGATGACGCACACCTTCTCGGGTGGATAGTCGTCGATGTCCTCGATGTCGACGAAGCACTTGTCGGGGAGCTTGATGAGCCCGAGGTCGCGCGCCATGCGCACGTTGTTGACCATCGATCGTCCGAGCGTGGCCACCACCCTGCCCGCGTCCACGGCAGCCTCGGCAATCTGCTGCACGCGATGGATGTGGCTCGCGAAACTCGCGGTGATGATTCGTTGCTGGCGATGCTCGGCGAACAACTGGCGCAACACGACGCCGACGCTGCGCTCAGACGGTGCCGACCCGCGCTCCTCGGCGTTCGTCGAATCGAGCATGAGCAGGCGGATACCGTCCCCCGCTGCGAGTGCACCGAGTCGGGCGAGATCGGTGCGGCGCTCGTCCACGGGCGTGAGATCGATCTTGAAATCCCCCGAGTGCACGATCACACCCTGCGGGGTGTGCAGGGCGATCGCGTGCGCGTGTGGCACCGAGTGTGTGACGGGAATGAATTCGACGTCGAACGGCCCGATGGAGCGCCGCTCGTTGTCGACGACGGGGATCAGCTCGGTCTTGCCGAGGAGTCCCGCCTCTTCGATGCGATGGCGCGCGAGACCGAGCGTGACCTGCGAGCCGTAGATCGGGAAGGACAGTTCGCGCAACAAGAACTGCAGTCCCCCGACGTGGTCCTCGTGTCCGTGGGTGGCAACGCAGGCCTCGATGCGGTGTGCGTTGTCACGCAACCAGGTGAAGTCGGGCAACACGAGGTCGATCCCGTGCATGTCGGGATCGGGGAACATGAGCCCGCAGTCGATGAGGAGCAGTCGGTCGTCGTGTTCGACGACCATGCAGTTGCGACCGATCTCGCCGAGACCACCGAGGAAGATGATGCGGACGTCTTGGGCCATCAGCGAGTTGCCGAACGTGCCGCGCGCAGGTTGTCGAGCACCTTCTGCGCACGCTCCGCGAGACCCGCGGGTGGCGGACCCATCGGCAGTCGGGCTTCGCCGACCTCGAGACCGAGCAGGTTCATCATCACCTTGCTCGGCAGCGGATTCGGGTTGTCGTCACCGGTCTCGTAGGCGAAGCTCTCGAGCAGTCGCGCGTTCACGCGCCGCGCTCCGACGACGTCTCCGCGTTCCCAGCAGTCGAACATCTCTTGGTGGTCGGTCGCGCTCCAGTGGGTGGCGACGCCGATCACGCCACAGCCACCGATGGACAGGAACGGCAACGTGAGGTTGTCGTCTCCGCTGTACAGCTCGAAATGTGCCGGGGCCTGCGACATCAGCACCGCCGACTCCGACGGACTGCCCGCGGCGTCCTTCACCGCGACGACGTTGGACACTTCCCTGGCGAGTCGCAGCAACACCTGGGTCGAGATCTTGCGCCCGGTGCGTACCGGAATGTCGTAGACGACGACCGGAAGTGTCGTCGCCCCCGCCATCGCGCGCATGTGCGCCTCGATGCCCGCTTGCGACGGACGGTTGTAATAGGGCGTGACGGCGAGGATGCCCGCCGCACCGAGCGCGGTGGCTTCCTTCGTCAGGTGGATCGAATGCGCGGTGTCGTTCGTGCCCGTGCCCGCGATGACCGGAATCG